>JALYSE010000086.1 GCA_030854955.1 Fibrobacterota bacterium
AACCTTGCCTGTCCCCGCACTCATGCGTTTAGGCTGCCCTTCGCGGCGGGTGGCGGCGGCCTTTCTGGCCGCCGGACTCTGGAGTTGCGCCGTCGACAGGCCGCCGGGCGCGACCCCGGGAGGCCACCAGGACACCACCGTATTCCATGTCCCCACCTCCCTGACCGAAAAGCGCGAACAATCCCGCTTCTTCCAGGAATACCAGAGTGGTACCGGATGGAATTTCACGGCCCTTGGTCCGGCTTGGCTGGAAATCCCGACGGAACGGACGGAACGGGGATTTCCCGTCCGGACCCTCGTCCGCAGCGAAGACCGGAAACTGCGGGTGTCCCTATTCGAAACCGTGCTTCCAAAAGGGCACTTCAAGGATTCGAAACTCACCTCCGCCCTCGCCTATCTCTTCAAAGTGGATCCCGATTCCGCTTCCGGAACGGCTGAGCTGTCCCAATCGCGCATCCACCGCTTCAAATCGCCCAAGGACACCTTGAAGCATTGGGGCATGCTGATGCGCGTAGACTCAGTCCTTCTTTTCGTGAACGTGGAATCCAAGAGCCCATTGTCCGCTGAACGCCTGGCCGGGCTGCAAGACATCCGGATCGAACTCCAACCCCAGAAGCGCACTTCCGCCCCCGATTCCTGCCTGCAGACTTTCCGCGGCGCCATCGAAAATACCCTTGGTCTCAAGGCTGTGGAGGATTCCAGCTGGCAAGCCGCTATGAAGCATTTCCAGAAGGCCCTGGAACTGGATCCCGCCAACGCATCCTACCTGGTTAACTGCGCCGCCATCTTCCAGGTGCGGAAGGAAACCCTGGCGGGCCTTGAATTCCTTTCGAGGTATCCGAGCCTGCTGACCTCCTCGGCGGAACTGGCCGGTATCATGGGAGCCTTGTTCGAGGAATTGTCCAAATACAAGGAGGCCAAGGAATGGTCGCTCAAGGCCTTGGCTATCGACCCGGACAACAACGAATGGCTCATCAACCTGTCCGACGCCCTTTGGGGCCTGGGCGAACGGGTGCATTCCAAGAATGTGCTACTCCGCCGCCACTCGGAAAAACCAACCTTCAGGCTATCGATCTATCTGGCCTCCACCTACCTGGGCCTGGAAGAATACGAGAACGCGCGCCAGATTCTGGTGCAAGCGCATGCGGACACGACTCCAACCGAGAAATCGGTGGAATACTATCTGCGCGCCCTGGCGGGCCTTAAGGATTATGAAGGCGCCTTGGATTATGCCCGGGAATTGGGAACCGGATTTCCTGCAAGCTCCAACAACTATCTGCTGAAGAGCCTTTGCGAATTCAATCTCAAACTCTACCGCCTATCGGGACAGTCGGCCAAGCTTGCCTTGGACCACGATCCCGCCAATCGCGAGGCGCAGCAATTGGCCACCCAGATCTCAGCCTTGGTGGGCAACCGGAGCAATCTGATCCTGCGCACCCCCATCTCTCCGCTAAAGACAAGAGCGACCCTGGCCGCGGCCAAGGCCCTGTTTCAGAAACCGGAGAACCAGAAACTGGCTTCCCAGTACCCGTTGACCCTTTTGACCCAGAACATCGTCTACTCCTGGGCTCCCAAGTCCCGATGGAAGAAAACGCGCCACCAGTTCTACTACATCCGGGACCCGAAGAAACTCATACGCATGTCGGAGCTTACCTACGAAATCAACCCGGGGTATTCGCGCTTCTACGTGAATACCTTCAAGCTCTACGACGCGAACATGAAGGTGATCGAGGAGGAAAAGGTGGGCGATTACTACGTGACGAAGAGCCACAACACCACCTTGCATCCGGAAAACCTGCTGGTGCATTTGCCTATCAAGGCCAAGCCCGGCGCACAATATTTGGAAACCGTGACCACGGAAGAGGCGCAGCTTCCGGTCCCGGAATTCCCGTACCTCAGGTACGACCACGCGTATCCCTTCCCAGTCCTCAATTGCACTTACGAAATCATGCATCCGCCCAAACAATTGCTTCTCAGCGTCTTCGGCGAAGCCAAGGTGGACAGCCTGTCCGATCGACTGGTGGTGAGCATAGACGAGCCCACCCTGCCGATGGAGGAGAATTTCCGCCCCTACAACGACGAGTTCGGGACTGGGTTTTCCGCCACGCCCTTTGCCACCTGGCGCGAGGTGGGCCACAATTACCAGCGCCTGCTACGGAAATCGGATATTCAGTTCGATTCCATACCCGTGCCTGTTCAGGAGCGGGCCAGTGAGATGATTGAGAAAAACCGGGGCGCCAACCCCATCTTTTCCCTGTTCCGGTTCGTGCGGGATTCGGTGCGCTACAACAATTACGAATTCAGTCTGAACGCCCTAGTGCCGGAGAGATGCGAAACCGTTTTGACGAACGGCTATTCCGATTGCAAAGGCCATGCCTTCCTGCTCATGCAGATGCTCAAGGCCCGCAACCTGGAAGCCCACCTTACCTTGGTCAGCCTGAACCATACCGGGGACCTCGATCAACCCAGCCTACACCAGTTCAACCACATGATCGTGCACGTGCCTGCCCAGAAAGGTTTGCCGCAATATTTTCTGGATCCAACGGAGAAGACCTACGCCTTCCGGCGCTCGCCGTTGGCCCTGGAAGGCAAGAACGTCCTCATATTGGACGACGAGAACTCCCGCATGGCCACCATTCCGGAGTTGGACAGTGCGGGGGAGCACCGGGTCCAAGTCTTCCACAACCTGCGTGTGGAACCGACCCAGACAGCTTCCGGCTCGGACAGCCTGGTGCTGACCGGGAAGGTGGCTTCGGAATTCCGGGCCCATATGAGGGCCTGGAATCCCAATACCAAGTACGAAAATCTCCTTAGTTGGCTGGCGCAAAGCTATCCCGCCTTCGCCGACGAACAATTTCGCGTCATCAATGAGCACGACGCGGACGCGCCTCTGGTGATGGTATTCCGCTACCGGGCCAAATTCCCCTTCCACGCCTTGCAGGAATTCCAACACTTCCCCAAACTGGAATTGAGCTTTCTGCGCTTTCCGCGGGCCACGTCGAGGAAAGCGCCGGTGTATTTCCCCCATGAAATACAGATCAATTCCCAATGGGTCTATGAAATCCCGAAGGGATATGGCTGGAAATCCCTCAACCTGGACCGGGAGCTTTCCGAGTATTACCTCCATTGGCTGCTGTCCATTAATCAGGGCACACCCGAGACCATCATGATCAAACAGAATTGGAGGATAGACCCCTTCGTCGCTGATCCGGAGGAATATTCCAAAATCCAGGCGGAATGGAATCCCATTCTGGCCAGGTCGGGGTTGCGACTCTCCATTTCAAAGCGCTGAGGACCAAACAGGGTTGGCTTCCAGAGTCTAAATCTCTGGGTTTTGCTAATATTTGTCGTACAAAGGTTGGTTGAGAAGGTGAGGGGTTAGGGAAGGGATTAGGGGTTAGCGGGTCGTTCTTGCGTGTTGTAAGACCTCTGGGAAGCGTACCTCGCGAAAAGGCGAGGCGGCAGTGATTGCTCCGTCGTCTGCCCCGCGAATAACCCAGCCAGGGTTCTAAACCACCCGGTCGATTGCTACCAATACCGACCATCTTCCCAGTTTTCTAATTCTCTTACCCTATCTGCTGACCCATAGCCCCTGACATAGAAATGACCCAGAGGACTCCAATGACCAAGCTGAACAAATATTCTTCCCGTCTCACCCAGACCATCTCCCAGCCCGCCTCCAAGGCCATGCTCTATGCTATCGGCATGACGGACGAGGATATGGGCAAAGCCCAGGTTGGGATCGCCAGCACCGGATATGACGGCAATCCCTGCAACATGCACTTGAACGAATTCGCGTCCCATATCAAAAAGGGCGTGAAGGAAGAAGGTCTGCTAGGCCTCATATTCAATACCATCGGCGTAAGCGACGGCATCTCCATGGGCACGGAGGGCATGAATTTTTCGCTGCAGTCCCGGGATCTGATCGCCGACTCCATCGAAACCGTAACCTGCGCCATGTGGTACGACGCGAACATCTCGGTGGTGGGGTGCGACAAAAACATGCCCGGCTCAATCATGGCCATGGCCCGCTTCAATCGGCCCTCCATAATGGTTTACGGAGGCACCATCCTGCCGGGATACCATGACGGAAAGAAGCTGGACGTGGTTTCCGCCTTCGAGGCCTACGGCGAATTCGTGAACGGCAAGGTGGACGAAGCCGGCATGAACGAAGTGATCAAGAAGGCCTGTCCAGGCCAGGGCGCTTGCGGCGGCATGTACACGGCCAACACCATGGCCTCGGCCATCGAGACCCTTGGCATGTCCCTGCCCTACGATTCCTCATCCCCGGCCGTGAGCGACGAAAAATTCCGCGAATGCCTAAACCTGGGCAAGGCCATCAAGCGCCTGCTGGAGCTGGACCTGAAGCCGCGCGACATCATGACCCGCAAGGCCTTCGAGAACGCGTTCACCATGGTCATTGCCCTAGGCGGATCCACCAATGCGGTTTTGCATCTCATCGCCATGGCCAAGGCCGCCCACGTGCCCCTGACCATCGACGACCTCCAGCGTATCAGCGACAAGGTCCCCTACCTGGCCGACCTCAAGCCTAGCGGCAAGTACGTGATGGAAGATCTGCATGGCGTGGGCGGCGTGCCCGCCGTGACCAAGATGCTGATCAAGGAAGGCCTTATCGACGGCAGTTGCATGACCGTAACCGGAAAGACTCTCGCCGAAAACGTAGCCGACTTGCCGGGCCTCAAGGAAGGCCAGAAAATCATCTTCCCTGTGAGCGAGCCCCTGAAAAAAAGCGGTCATATCCGCATCCTGTACGGCAACTTGGCCAAGGAGGGCGCCGTCGCCAAGATCACCGGTAAGGAGGGCCTGTCCTTCACCGGTCCGGCCAAATGCTATGACTCCGAAGAAGAATGCCTGCACGCCCTGGAGCGCAAGGAAATTAAGGCCGGGGACATCGTGGTCATTCGCTACGAAGGTCCCACCGGGGGACCCGGCATGAGCGAGATGCTTACCGTGACCTCCGCCATCATGGGCGCGGGCCTGGGCAAAAGCGTCGCCCTCATCACCGACGGCCGCTTTTCCGGCGGCACCCACGGATTCGTGGTCGGCCACATCACTCCGGAAGCCCAGACCGGCGGTCTGATCGCTGTGCTCAAGAATGGGGACGTCATCACCATCGACGCCGACAAGAACACCTTGGACGTGGACCTGACCGAAGTGGAAATCACTTCCCGCTTCAAAGGCTGGAAGGCCCCGCCTTATAAGATCACCCAGGGCACCCTTTACAGGTACATCAAGACCGTCAGTACCGCTTCCGAAGGCTGCGTCACCGACGCCTGAGGATGAGACCCTTAGCAGCGCGGACGGGACGCATTTCCACGTCCCAGACCGTCGCCATCGATGCGAAATACAAGCGCCTAAAGGCCGAGGGCAAGGACGTACTTAGCCTGGGCGCGGGCGAGCCCGATCTGGATACGCCGGAACACGCCAAGCAGGCGGCCGTCGATTCCATCCGCAAGGGACTGACCAAATATTCCGCCGTTACCGGCCTGCCTGAGCTCAGGGAAGCCGTCAGCAGCAAATTCTCGCGCGAGAACGACTTGGCCTATTCACCGTCCGATATCGTCATTTCCGGCGGCGCGAAGCATTGCGTGTTCAACGCCTTACTTGCCCTTGTCGAAGAAGGCGATGAAGTCATCATTCCTTCCCCCTGCTGGGTGACCTATCCGGAACTGGTGCGCTTCCTGGGGGGCACGCCCGTCATGGTGCCCACGGGCATGGCGGAAGGCTTCAAAATAGACGCGACGCGGCTGGAAAAAGCGGTCACGCCCAAGTCCAAACTGGTGATTTTGAATTCACCCGGCAATCCCACCGGAGCGATCTATTCGGAATCCGAACTCCGCGCTTTGGCCGCTATCATGATCAAGCACGACCTCTATTGCCTGTCCGATGAGATCTATGAATACATCGTCTATGACGGGAACCGGCATGTAAGCATTGCGTCGCTCGGGCAGGAAATCTTCGCGCGGACCATCACCATCAATGGAATGTCCAAGGCCTATGCCATGACCGGATGGCGCATCGGCTATACCGGCGCCCCCGCGCCCCTGGCGGCGGCCATCGGCGCCATCCAAAGCCATGGCACCCATCATCCCGCTAATGCCTCACAATATGCCGCGGTGGCCGCCATGAACGCGGACAAGGCTTTTCCGGACTCGATGAGGACCCACTTGGCTGAATGCCGAGCCTTGACGCTCAAGCGGTTGTCGGCCATTCCCGGTCTCAAAGTCTTCGAACCCCAAGGCGCCTTCTACGCCTTCTTCAATCTGGAAGCCTATCTCGGAAAGTCTTTCCAGGGCAAGGCCATGGCCACCTCCATGGACGTAAGCGGATACATGCTGGATTCGCAGTTGCTGGCAACGGTGCCGGGAAGCAGCTTCGGCCTTGAAGGCTATATGCGGATTTCCTTCGCGAACAGGCTTGATATCCTGGATGCGGCCTTGGACCGGTTGGAAAAGGGTTTCGCGGCCCTGGACTGAATGCCGCACCTCGCGGTCAGGATAGCTACGGAGAATCGTCGGGAATGACCGCTAACCGCGAAGTCGCGCCCTCATCAAGCCGGAATTTATAGGCCTGGACGCCGGACCGCAAGGACAGCACCGTATCGAAAGCGGGAGCCTGCTTCACCTTGAGCAGAATCCGGTGGTGGCCGGGAAGCAACGATTCCACCCGCACGGGCGTGACCCCTACGAAACGTCCGTCCACGAACGCCTCCGCGAAAGGGGGCGAACTCTTCAGCACTACGGAGGCATCCTCGTCTTTGCGGTGGATGCGGCCCTCGTTTACCTCGGTGGGATTGTCCGCAGCGGCGAAATCCATAATGGCCGTTTCGGAAAAGGAAGCCGGTCCGACAACCGTTCTTGCGGCGCCACCGCTCTCCCCTACCCCTTCGTCGGGATTGTCCCGCACCGGAGTTGAGTCGTTTCCAGGCCTCGGGCCTGCGTCCGCGGCCAGAGGAGTTCCGACGAGCCTGCCAGTTCCGGAATCCGCTACCACCCCAAGTGGGATTGTCGGACCGGCAATCGAGCCCAAGGAGGCGAGAGTACCCGAGGCGTTACCCGTAGGAATCCCGCCTGTTCCGGATTGCACCATGAAGGCGCCGGACTTGCCGGCATTGTCGAGGAAACTCCAGATGAGGCCGCCGACGGCCAGGAACAGGATCCCCAGGACCGCCCCCAAAGCGATCACGGGCATGCTGCGCTTGTTTTCGCGGGGATACCTTTCCGTGGCTACGGTCCTGATGGGCAGGAACCCAGATGGTAGGGCGCCGGGAGGGTAGGATTCCATGGGAAGCGTCGCGGTGGGACGGGATCGTCCCGGCCCCGGGGAATCCGATTTCCAGGTGGTTTGGCACCCTTGGGCGGAAAGCTGCTGCAGGTATCCTCCAATCAGTTCCGCAGGATCCATTACGCCAAGGGCCATCAGGTACCCTTTGAGTTGCCGGTGCAGCCAGCGTGGACCGCCGCCCCGGTCTCCAGGGCGCTTCTGGAGCATGGTTTCAACGAGGTTGCCCAAGGCGGGATCGAGATCGGGTCGCAGCCGCAAAAGGGGAACGTGTGGTTCGGTGGAAATTTTACGGAAGAGATCGGTGATGCTTTTTCCACGGAAAGGCGGGTGCCCCGCCAGACAGGAATAGAAAACCGCTCCCAAGGAAAAAATGTCCGCCTGGGATGTGATCGGCTTCAAACCCCGCGCCTGCTCCGGCGACATGTACAAGGGTGAGCCCAGTACCGCACCGGTCTTGGTGATGTTGTCGTCTTGGACATGCGCAATTCCGAAATCGGATATCTTGAGATAGCCGTTCTGGTTTATCATCAGGTTTTCCGGTTTGATGTCCCGGTGGACCACGTTGTGCTGGGCCGCCATGGCCAAGCCTTCTGCGGCGTGGCACATGAGGGCCGCAGTCACGGTGGAATCCAGGGGTTCGAAAGCAACCACGGCTTCTTTGGGGGAAGATCCGGTATTCCAGGATTCCTCGCGGACGATTTGACCCTGGTGGGGGCGCAATTGCCTAAGTACGCTTTGCAAGGAAAGACCGTCCACGAATTCCATCACCAGATACAGGTCCTTGCCTTCTTGGCCGAAGTCGAAGACCTCGACCACGTGCGGATTCCGGATGACGGCGACGGTACGCGCTTCATTGAAAAAGCGTTGCAGGACATCCTTCCGCGAGGCCAATTCCGCATGGAGCACTTTCACCGCGACGAAGCGGGTGAGGATGGGATCGCGCGCGAGGAATACCTGCGCCATGGCTCCTTGACCCAGCTTGTAGAGCACTTCGTAACGTCCGTAACGGCCAATCATCGGGTGGGTAAGGTAGCAACAGGAACGGGGGTCCGGGAGCCCCAGGATTCCGCCCGGCTGACAAACCATTGATATAAATGGAATAAGAGCAATACCCTCCCCGGCAGGCCCTTTCACTCGGGGCCGCGTCAGTTTGGCCGGGTCCCGGGAAACTCAGGTTTTTAGGGACCATGGTCACACATTTTTCCTATAATTTCTGTACATTCGGCTAGGAAAATTTCCGGCCTCCCCTCCCACTTTGATTCCATGGGAGCTCCAGCGGCGCTCAGCGTCGGGGGGGAAGGAAGCGGGCCATTTCCGACGCGGAAAGGACATCCCATGGACAAGGCAGCGATCATTCCCACCGAATCCGGCCTACAGGCGGAAAAACAGTTCGGCGGATATACCATCGTCGAACACCTGGGCAAAGGCGGCATGGGCGATGTCTTCAAGGCCTTGCAGACAGGCCTTGACCGTATGGTGGCCCTGAAAATCCTGCCCAGCCTGCTGGCCCGCAGCACGGAATTCTCGGAACGCTTCTTCACGGAAGCCTACGCCATCTCCCGCCTGCAGCATCAGAACATCGTCACCATCTACGATTACGGCGAAGAGAACGGTCAGAAGTTCATCGCCATGCAGTATGTCCAGGGTACAACCCTAAGCAAATTGATCCAGAACGAGAAAAAGCTGGATTACCAACGGATCATCGGCATCACCAAGCAGATCTGCCGTGGCCTTAAATACGCCCATCACAACGAAATCGTGCATCGGGACATCAAGTCCGGGAACATCATGGTGGAGCCGGGCGACAAGGTCTTCATCTCGGACTTCGGAATCGCCAAGGTCATCGACGCCCCCAGCATCACCACCACGGGCATGGCCATGGGCACTCCGGAATACATGGCCCCGGAGCAATGCGAAGGCGGCCTGGTGGACGGCCAGAGCGACATTTACGGCCTGGGCATCATCATCTATGAGATGGTGACAGGAAGGCCGCCCTTCCTGGCCGATACGCCGTTGGCCGTGGCCTACAAACAAGTGCATGAAACCCCGCCCCTGCTTTCCAAAAAGGCCACGAACGTTCCTCCCCGTTTGGAGTTGATCGTGGCCAAATGTCTGAAGAAGGCTAAGGCCGATCGCTATCTCAAGGCGGATGATTTGCTTCGCGACCTTGATTCCGCCCATCTGGACCTGTCTCCAGAAATGGTTATCCAGAAGAACCAGGCCCCCTCCGATCTCCGCATCACCGACCGTCGCAATAAGGATCGCCGTTACACCGGGGAGCCCATGGCCATGTCCAGGGGCTATTTGTGGGGTATTCTGGTACTCTTCGCCATTATTTTGGGCACCCTGGCCTTCCTCTTGCTGCGCCCCGCATCCGGCATCGCTACCGGCGTCCGATGGATAGTTCCGTCATCGTCATCCGGCCCCCATTCCCCGGCGGGACCCACTGGACCCGCTCCGGTGGAAAACCTCTTCGACGGCAAACGCTCCACCGCCTGGGTCGCCCCTACGGGAGCCACCCCCGGGGAGGCCGAAATCCATTTCTCGTTTCCGGGAAGTACTCTCTTGACCGGAATCGCGATTGAGGCCGGATTCCAAAATGCCGACGGCTCCGCTCCCGCCTTTTCATTCCCCAAGTCCGTAATCCTAGAATCCGAAGGCCGCAAACCCTTGCGCCTGAACCTGTCGGAATCCGACGGCGTGCAATACCTGGGTTTGGGTGGCATCCTGATGCAAAAAGGAAAGCTCCGGTTCTCCGCCGGCGCATCCGGCGCCGCAGCCGCCCCGGCCAAACCCATCGCCGTCAGGGAGGTCCGATTCCTGGGCCTTCCCTATGAATGAGGCTACGACCACCCGGGAAAACCACTGGGACGCAGGACGGCGGGGCGAAGATCTCGCCCTCGCCTATCTGACCGCGAAAGGATTCCGCCTACTGCACCGGAATTACCGCCATGGCAAAGGCGAAATCGATTTAATCCTGGAAGATCCGGACCATATCCTGGTCTTCGTCGAGGTGAAAGCCAACCGCACCCGCAATTCCGGCAGGCCGCTGGAGCGCATCGATGGCCGGAAAATCAGCCGCCTGCAACGTTTGGCCATGCGTTATTGCTGGCAGCACGGCCAGGAAAACCGGGAAATGCGTTTCGATGTGGTGGGAGTGGAATTGTCAGGGACCGGGGCGCCTTCCGAGGTAGACCATATCCCCAATGCGTTCCTCCCGGACGGCGCGAATTATTACCCTTCCCGGTGACGTCCCTAAGACTCCGCGGCAAGGATCCGGACATTCGATTGAGGCGACCGGCGTCCGTAAAAACTATCTTAACCCCGCTTCGAATACCACAGCCATGACGGAGAATTAACCCAGCCATGCGACTTGAATTGCACCCGATGAATCCCGAAGTCCGCCTTATGAAGAAGGTGCTGGACGCCTTCGCAGCGGGCGATGTGGTGGTCTATCCTACCGATTCGGGGTATTCCATGGGATGCGATGCATTGTCCAAGAAGGGGGTGCACAAACTTTACCACCTCAAGCGCGACATGAAAAAATACCTCATGGCCCTGATGGTCAGGGACTTCGGTGCTTTGTCGGAATTCGCCAAGGTGGAAACGTCTTCCTTCAGGTACATGAAATCCTTGGTGCCCGGTCCATATACCTTTGTCCTGCCCGCCACGGTGAGGTCCCGCAAAATCCTCGACGTGAACCGGCCGGAGGTGGGCGTGCGCATGCCGAACAGCCCTTTCACCAATACTCTTTTCCAACTTTCGCCGGAAGCCGTCATCCTCACCACTGCGGCCAGGATCCGGGAAGAGGACAACTTCATCGATCCGGCGGAGATCGAAGAAAACTTCGGCCACATGGTGGATTTGATCGTCGACTTGGGTCCCTTGCCGGTTACACCTACAACGGTGATTTCCCTAGTGGGGGACTCCCCCGAAATCATCCGCGAGGGATTGGGACCCATACCCGGCATGGGGACGAGGACGGTGACTCCCGGGCCACAATTCCGCTCACCCGGGCGGTAAGCCTCCTACCTACGGATCAGCCTCCGGATCAGCCCATGGATCAATGCGCGAATCAGCGCGTGGAATAGCCCGAGAGAATGCGCTCGGTTACGGCATATGAATTCTTGGCGATAACAGGCAGGAATTTTCCGAAGTCGTGAACGGCGTCCCCGTCCGCCCGGTCCGAAATGGTGCGGATGACCACATAAGGAATCTTATTGACCGCTGCCACCTGGGCCAGGGCGCCACCTTCCATTTCCACCGCATCTCCGTGAAGCTCGTCCAACAGATACCGATGGAGGTTGATTTCGTCCCGAGTCATGAACTGATCGCCGGTGAGGATGCGGCCTTCCCAGATGCGATGCCCTTCCGGCCTAGCGGACAGGGCGAGGCGCTTCAAGCCCGCATCGGCGGGAAAAGCCTTCCAATCGGTATAGAGCAGGGTTCCGCGGGAAAAGCCCAATGCCAGGCCGTCCACGTCGTGTTGCAGGCAGTCCCGCGACACGACCACATCGCCGATGTCATAGGACGGATTCAAGGCTCCGGCCACACCCGTGAAAATCATGGCGTCCGGGGCGTAAGCATCGATGAGATGTTGGGATACCAAGGCACAGAACACCTTTCCCACTCCACTCTTGACCAACACGACCTCCTTGCCGGCCAGGACTATCCGGTGGAATACGAAACCGTGCCATTCGGTGCGTTCGATCGCCTGGGCATGGGCGAGGAATTCGGAGATCTCCGCATCCATGGCTCCCAGGATTCCGACCGGGCCCCTTCCGTCCGGCGTACCGGCCGGAGGGGTCGGCGAGGCGACGGAGGCGTTCAAGGAATGCTCACATGCTCGCGTACCGTGTCGAGGTCGAATTGGCTCAATCCGGTCCTGGGGTTGAGAAAAATAGGCAGAATGTGCAGGCCGTCCAGGGACCCCACTCGATCGGCGGCGTCGAAGTCGTAGCTCCCCTCGGAGGAACGCGGTGAATCGGCAAAGGGTTCCATGTAGATCATTCCTGAAATATAGGAGAATGTGCCGCTGCTATCGACGACCGGAAGACCCATACCGGGAACGGCATCGCTGCGGTAATCTAAGCGGCCGCCATGGGAGTATAGAGTAATGGGAAAATTCGTTTCGTTTTTCAGGATGACGGTGATTTCCTTTACCAAATCATAACTTAACGCCATAGCTTACAATGGATAGAATAGCTGCGGTCATTGTTCCAGGTCCAGCGGTTACGGTTCCGTTAATGCCGAGGGGAATCAAATGAAAAGCAACAACGTGGGGAAGCTTTACCTGCTTGCCGCCTGTCTCGCGATGGGTCAGCCCCACGCAGAGGACGAGGAATTCAACTGTGGCCTTTCCGATGAAGCGGCGGCCTCTGGCGCATTTGGCGCACTGGGGAAATCTGCGGACATTCCCAGGATCAATAAGGTCTATGCGGGCAAGCTGAAGGCCCTGGTCATCCGCGTGGGATTCTCCGACGCGCCCTACGCCATCGACACCGCCGTCATCAACAAGACCAACACCACCATCAACACCCTGTATCGCACCATGTCGCGTAATACCTTCGAATGGGATTGGCGCATCCACCCCCTCATCCTCAACGCCCCGGGAACCAAGGCGGGATACGGGTCCAACTTCAGCAGCCTGCAATCCTGGATCTCCTCCCAGATGACCGCGGCCGGACTCAAGCGCGGAACCGATTACGATGTTTATGTCGCGGCGTTCCCGCAGATTGTGGTCGGTTGGGTGGGCCTTTCCAACATGCGTGACGGCAACTGGATCAACGGCAACTACGGAGCGAGCGTGACCGGCCACGAACTCGGCCATTCCCTGGGATTGCCCCACGCGCATTCCATCGAAGCGGGACCCGATATGTTCGGAATCCCGGGCACCACCACCCAGACCAATGAATACGGCAATCCCTACGACATCATGGGCCGCGGGGGGTCATCGGGCCATTTCAACGTACTTTACAAATGGCGGATCGGATGGGAAGACACGGTCGAGATCAAGGAAGTCAAATCGAGCGGAACCTACCGGATTTTCGCCCACGACAATGCCGCCCACAAGGGCCGCACAATCGGCATCCGGGTTCCGTCCGGCAATCCCAACTACGCCTATTGGTTCGAATACCGTACCATCAGCACTTCGGCCCGGAACGGCGTGGCCGTGATGTTCCAAGGATTCCGCACCGCCACCAATCTGGACAGCTGGTACTTGGATACCACCCCCGGCTCCCGCACCAGCAGTGACGAGTCCGACGGCGTGCTGGTGGTCGGTAAGCAGTTCCAGGACAAGTACGGCGAGAACACCTTCAAAACCCTGGCCATCAACACGGGAACCTGGAACGAAGACGGGTGGGTGGACCTGCAAATCAATATCCCGGGTTCGCCCGTGGGCCTGATTTCAGGCAAAAAGGGAATCGGCCTGATGGACGGCGCGGACGCCACTTCTTTCGATCTGATGGGACGCGCGGTTTCCGATTTGTCCCCGGTGAAAACCCTGGTAGTGAAACCGGTGAACGGCTCGCCGCGTCTGATCCTGAATTCCCGTTAATGGTAAACCGCCGGGCCTGGGGAAGGCCCGGCGGTTTACCATTCGGATTTGACTCCAATGGGGAAAACAAAACGCCCGCTCCATCAAGGGGCGGGCGTTTTTATTCGGCCAAGGGTGATGGAGCGTTACGCGTTCATCTTCTTATCGACCCACTCCACCAGCGATTTCACAGCGGTGATGGACACGTCGAACATCTTCTTCTCGGTCTCGTCGAGCTCCACTTCCAGGACTTTTTCGATGCCGCCGGCTCCCATAATAACGGGCACGCCCGCGTACAGACCCGTTACGCCGTATTCGCCGTTCAGCTTGGCGGCGCAGGTGAGCACGTTCTTCTTGTCCTTTAAGTAGGCCTCGGCCATGTGGATGGCCGCCATGGCGGGGCTGTAGAAGGCCGAACCGGTCTTCAGCAAGGCAACGACCTCACCGCCGGCGTTGGCCGTGCGCTTATAGATCTCGTCCAACTTCACTTTCGAGAGAAGCTGGGTGACCGGGATTCCGCCCACCGTGCAATAACGCGTCAGGGGGACCATGGTGTCGCCATGCCCGCCCATGACCAACGCGGTGACATCCTCATTGGAAACATTGAGCGCCTCGGCCACTAGGGCGGCGAAGCGCGCGGAATCGAGTACGCCTGCCATGCCTACCACGCGATGCGCGGGGAAACCGGTCACCTTCTGCATGGCATAGACCATGGCATCGAGGGGATTGGTCACCACGATCACGAAGGCGTTTGGAGCATTCTTCTTGATCGCTTCGGCTACCGTCTTGATAATGCCGAAATTGACGTCCAATAAGTCGTCGCGGCTCATGCCCGGCTTGCGGGGAAGGCCGGCAGTGACGATGACCACATCGGCTCCCGCCAGGGCATCGTACGAGTTGGAACCGGTCAAGGTGGAGGAGGTCCGGATCAATGAACGTCCATGGGTGATGTCCAGGCTCTTGCCCTGGGGCACGCCTTCGGCTATGTCGATGGTGATGACGTCGCCCAGCTGTTTCTGCGCAGCCAACAACGCCATGGTGCCACCGATTTGTCCCGCTCCGACCAATGCTATCTTCGATCTTGCCATTGTGTTCCTCTTGCTTTTCTTTGTTCGTTTACTTGCCTATGGCCTTCATCGCTTCCACCATCTTCTTGCCGATTTCGGCGGCGGTGGCGGCCACGGTCACACCCGCGTCTTTGAGGGCCTGGATCTTGGCTTCGGCGGTGCCGGAGGTGCCGTCGATGATGGCGCCGGCATGGCCCATGCGCTTGCCCTTGGGGGCGGAAATCCCGGCGATGAATCCCACGACGGGCTTCTTCACGTACTCCTTAATATAGGCCGCCGCGATCTCTTCGTCGCTGCCGCCGATCTCGCCGATCAGAATGATGCCTTCGGTTTCCGGATCCGCGTTGAGCAGCTTCACCACGTCCACATGGCTGAGCCCGTGGATGGGATCGCCACCGATGCCCACGGCGGTGGTCTGTCCCAGACCGGCCATGGTGGTCTGGTGCACGGCTTCATAGGTCAAGGTGCCGGAACGGGAAACGATGCCGATTCTGCCCTTGCTGTGGATGGGGCCCGGGGCGATGCCGATCTTGCAGACGCCGGCCGTGACGATACCGGGGCAGTTGGGGCCGATGAGGATGCAATTCTTGGACTTCAGGTAGTTGTGCACCTTGAGCATGTCCATGACCGGAATGCCTTCGGTGATGGCTACGATCAATTGCACTCCCGCGTCCGCCGCTTCCAGGATGGCATCTGCCGCGAACGGGGCCGGTACGAAAATCATGGTGGCATTGGCGCCGGTCGCTTTGACCGATTCCGCAACGCTGTTGAAGACGGGGAATCCGTCTACGGTGGTTCCTCCCTTCTTGGGGGTGACGCCGCCGACAACGTTGGTGCCGTAATCACGGCACTTCTGGGAGTGGAACAGGCCGGCCTTGCCGGTGATGCCCTGGGTGATGAGCCTTGTGTCTTTGCCGATCAAAATTGCCATCTTAATTCGCTCCTTTGCCGGCCTTTAAGGCTTTCACATTTTGCGCAGCGGTCTTTGCTGCGTCTTCCAGGTCGGTTGCACTGGTGAGATTCAGGCCCGACTGCTCAATGACTTCCTTGCCTTCCTTAACATTGGTGCCTTCCAGGCGTACCACCAAGGGTACCTTGAGGCCCGTAGTTTTCACCGCATTCACGATGCCGCGGGCGATGCGATCGCAGGGCATGATTCCGCCGAAGATGTTGACTAGGATGCCTTTGACGTTTTTGTCCGAGGTAATGATTTCGAAGGCCTTGGTGACAGCCTCTTCCGAAGCCGATCCGCCCACGTCCAGGAAGTTGGCCGGCTGGGCGCCATAATGGGCGATGATGTCCATGGTCGCCATGGCCAGGCCCGCGCCGTTCACCATGCAGCCGATGTCCCCATCCAGTTTGATGTAGCTGAGGCCGTACTTGCCCGCCTCGATTTCGGAAGGGTCCTTCTCGGCATCCGGGTCCCCGCCGGTATCCGTCTGGCGGAACACGGCGTTCTCATCGATGTTGAATTTGCAATCCAGAAGAGATAGGCCGCCCGTTCCATTCACGACCAGCGGATTGATTTCTAGGAGGGTGCAATCCTTCTCCTGATAGATGCGATAGAGTTTTTCCAGGGTGTCCGCGAAGGATATGGCCTGGTCGCCTTCCAGGCCGAGGAACTTCGCGCCTTGGGCAGCGAGCGCCGGGTCGATGTTGCGGCCCCAGGCCGGATAGAGTTTCAGGATGCGATCGGGAGTCTTTTCGGCGACCTCCTCGATGTCCATGCCGCCTTCGGGGCTGAGGATGAGCACGATGTTGGCCTTGGCGCGATCCAGGGTCACGGCGACGTAAAGCTCGCGCTTGATGACGCTCGCTTCTTCGAGGAGCACAGCCTCGATCTTGACGCCTTCCGGTCCCGTCTGCTTGGTGACCAGGGTCATGCCGATGAGGTGCTTGGAAATGGTGAGGGCTTCCTCGGCCGTCTTGAAAAGCTTGATGCCGCCGGCTTTGCCGCGGCCGCCGGTATAGGCTTGTGCCTTGGCGACTCCGGAATTCCCGCCGAGTCTGGCAAGCGCTTCGGAAACCTCTTCGGCCTTGAAGACGACTTCCCCTTTTGGAACGGGCAGACCCGCCTGGCGCAGGATGGCCTTGGCTTGGTATTCATGCAACTTCATGGAGCATCCCTTGATG
>JALYSE010000294.1 GCA_030854955.1 Fibrobacterota bacterium
GTCTACCTGCATCCGTGGGAAGTGGACGCGGGTCAAAAGCGCCATTACCTAGGGCCCCTTAAGACCTTCCAGCATTATGTGAACCTCTCCAGCACGGAGTGGAAGCTGAACCGCCTGCTGCAGCGCTTCGACTTCGGATCCATCTCCACCACCCTGGAGATGCCGCGCCTCCAAAGCCTGCTGCGCCGCCAGCCGGTGACCATGCCAGAAACGGCCCTCGACATGTCCACTTCCCGCCTGGCCTACGTGCGGAAAGCGGTCGAACAGCCCGTCGTTTCGCGCGCCTTGGGAACCCTAGTCGAACTGCAGAACCCGGAGACCCGCATCCTGCAAACCCGGTCTTTCGCCGTCAGTCAATCCGGGGTGATCCCGCCGCTTTCCTCCGCGTCTCTGGAAAGCGTCGCGAAAAGCAGCCAGTCCGCTGAAATGCTCGAGGATCTGGAAACGACCATGGCGGACGCGGGCTAATCACTGGGTATCTGCCTGGAATCCTAGGGTTTTGACCCGGTTGGATTGATCCCTAAGAGATTAGGCCGGGTTTCCGGAATGAGAACGGATAACCTACTTTTCCCCCTAAAGCGGCCTTTATGTTTTCAGGATATCGCTTATTGTAAAATGGAACTATCGGGTATATAGGGGGATTTTATGCCGAAACGGATCAATCATCCGCTGAACTTGCTTTCCGTCATCGCCATGACCGCCTTTGCGACCTTGAACGTATCGGCGCAAAACGTAAACCTCAAAGGCCGCGTCCTGGACAAGGTCAATATGGAACCGGTGGCGGGAGCCTCCGTCAAGGTATCCAGCTCCGGCCTTGCCGCCGTGACCGGTGCCGATGGACGCTTCGTGCTCAAGGGGGACGTGACCGGATTGCGACATGGATCCCTCTATAAGCCCGGTTCGCCTTACTTCCGGGACGGTAACCTCCACTTCGATGCCCTGGCTGCCTCGCAGCCCGTTCGGGTGGAATTCCTGGACGCGTCCGGCCAGACTGCGGACGTGAAGGATTTTCACGCCGCCAATGCCGGATGGAACCGGGTGGGCATTTCCACCTGGCCCGAAGAGAACTTCTTCGGATTCGCGCGCATCACCACCGGCGGGGACGCCTATTTGCAACGCGTCTTGCGCTTCGCGGGCCCAACCGGGTCAGGCGGAGCCCGGACTCAATCGGCCATTCCGGTCTCAGCCCGGCGCGGTGTAGGCAAGACAGCGGCCGGCAAGATCGACGTCTCCATGGACCGGTTGCTTCCCAAATCCGTCCCCTATGCCGCCGACAGCGCGGACTTGGGCGACATCGTGCTCGACTATCCCGCGCGGGCCAAAATCGGCGTGGGTGCGGCCATGCCCTATGGTGCCTATGTGCACTTCGACGGAAGCAACGGCAAGGCCGCGGCTCAGGCGGAATTGAAGTCCAAATGGCAGGATTGGATGCCGGTAGTGGAGGGAACCGAGACCGCCAAGTTCATCGCCGCCCGGGATCAATTCAAGATCGCCAAGGATCCCCAGTTCCCGAATGACACCAACCGCGTTACCCTGCAGTCCTGTTGCAGCAAGACCTGGGGGTATGATGACATCCATGCAATCAAAACCCACGGCGACGCGCAGATCCACGTCGAGTTCAACCCCATGGGCGAGTACGACAACACGGAGAATCCCAACCCCTTCGGAACCCCAGGGAGCTACTTCAACAGCGGTGTTTACGTGCAGAATAGGTACGAGGTTCAGGTCGTGTCCTGGATCCTGGATTCGACCAAAATCGGCGGCAATCATGACATGGGCTCCCTGGTCGACGACTGGGCCCCCACGAAGAATCCGAACAAGGACAACGGACAGTGGCAATCCTACGACATCACCTTCCGCTCGGCGCGTTACGATGCCCAAGGCAACCGCACGGATTACGGACGTATCACGGTCTGGTGGAACGGGGTGATGGTGCACGACAATCGCATAGTCTATGGGAAGGGGAGCGGCCTAAAAAACCATAGCGGCGAGGAGTTGACCCCCACCCTGCACGGCCTAAAACTCCAAAGCGAAGGCACGGACGTGCGCTATCGAAACATCTGGATCAAGGACCTGAACATCAAGGACACCCAGACGAATTTCGGATACTGAATCAGATTAAAAAAAGCGAGGAGCCTAACACATTGTATCTGGCGACGAGCGTAGAGTTTGCTGAGCAAACTCTGGAGCGAGGAGCCTAACCCATTACATCTGGCGACGAGCGTAGAGTTTGCTGAGCAAACTCTGGAGCGAGGAGCCTAACCCATTACATCTGGCGACGAGCGTAGAGTTTGCTGAGCAAACTCTGGAGCGAGGAGCCTAACTACAGGCTGCCCGTGCTTCAAGCCGCTCGCAAGCCCGCTCCATCATAGCGTTCAGGGCGGAAGCTCCGGCGAGCCCGGCCCTTAGTCCTTCCACGATCTGAACATGCCGTCCATCCGGCCCGCCTGCGGCGGACAGCTCCCCGCCGCAATGCCGCATCAACCCATCCAGGGACTCCGGCGTGATTTCAGGATGGAACTGAAGCCCCAGCACATTTTCCCGGTACAAAAAGCCCTGGTTCGCGCAGGCCTCGGACCGCCCCAGAGGCGTGGCACCCTCGGGAATCGCAAAGGTGTCTCCATGCCAATGGAACGGCACGAAGCGGGACGGGAAAACCCTGCCCAGCCACGTTTCGGCGGCTTGGGGATCCAGGTCCACCGGAAACCAGCCGATCTCCCGTTCGCGATTGCGTCTCACTTGGGCTCCCAGCACCTGGGCCAGCAGTTGCGCACCCAGGCATACTCCCAGAACCGCAATGCCACGCGCCAGGGCCGCCTCGATGGCGGACCTCTCATCGCGCAGCCAGGGGAAATCCACCTCGTCATGGACGCCCATGGGACCGCCCATTACGATGATCCAGTCCGCAGCCGGGGCCGTCCTCGTCCCGGCTGCGCCCGGAATCCCGGTGGGCATCTCGCCGGCATACAGTCTGGTATGGGAAAGGATATGGCCCCGGTCGGAAAACCAGGTTTCCATCGATCCCAGACCCTCGAACGGGACATGCTGGAAGACTTCGATCCGCAGGGGGCGCAGAGCGCGCATAGGTATCCTTCCGGTGACGTAACGCGAAAGGGACCGGCGGAAAAGACCGTGAAAAGCCGCCAAGGGCGGCACCGCCCGGTCAGATCCGGGGCAGGGCTTTTTTCAGGGTCCAGTCCTGGAGGATCTCGGTAAGATCCCCCCGGCCGATGTTGCCTCGCTGGAATTCCGATTCCGCAGTCAGCACGCCTTGGGCGAAGGCCAATTCGCGGAGATACCCGTTCAGGTGATGCCTGCGGTCCTTACCCAGGGTGGAAGCCAGGTTCTGCAGCTCCCGCTCCATGGCCAACTGGCAGGCCAACAGCGCCTTGAGGCTCTGAGGGCTTATCTGTTCGAGCACGGCACCGTTGTTGAGAAGTTCGCCCAGTTCCTTGGACGATCCCAAAATGGTCCTGGAATCGGGATGGGTTACGGCGACTAACCCCAGGGTCGCGCCACCGGCCGGCACGCCGGCTTCGCTTTTGAGCTGGGAAAGGATGCGCGCTTCCATGCGGCTGGCGGAAAGGCTTTCCCGGGTCATATCCATGAGGGTAGCGGCGCGCGCCATGCGATCGCCGCGCTCCTCGAAGCGGGAGATTTCCAGGGCCCCATAGGTTCCCAGGAAACAGGCGGCTAAGGTGAGGACCATTCCCAAAAAGGCGGGATTTTTGGCGTACAGGACACGCATCGCCGGAAATAAGGTGATTGCGCCAAGGAGAAGAAAAAGCAAGCTCGCGAAAATAAGCGCCATTTGTTCGGTTCCCCGTAGCACAATTTAATATTTAATGCGTCTATCCAACCACAGGCCACCCACCCCGCCCGGCCATGCCGGAAAATCGGGTTTTGGTGGGGTCTGGATTGTATTTTTTGGGTTGAGAGCCGCATCCAGGCCACCCAGACAACCAGGACAAGGAGTTTCCATGATCTCGCGTTTCCATACTTTCAAGGCCTTCGCAGCCCTGCTGGCCCTCGCCGGCCAAACGGTGATGGCGGAAGAACTCAACCTCAATGAAAAGCCGGATACCGTCCAGGTATCCCTCTCCCCCTACAGCTTTGGGGTTGGCGGCGGGGTCATTACCTCCCTTAATGACGAACTCAGCGACCGGAGCCCCGCCTTCATGAAGCTCTCCCTGATCCAATCCATCACTTTCGCGGAACGTTTCAATATGGGCATGGATTTGGACTGGTTGCTCCCCGGTCAAAACTGGGGCCTCGACCTCAGCCTGGACTATCTCCTGGCCACCGGCTCCATCAAACCCTTCCTCGGCGCCGGCGGCGGATTCCGCTACTTCGACAAGCGTGGTTCGAGCTTCGGAAATGACATCGGGGCCGCCGGAACCGTCCACGCGGGCATGCTCTTGGATGTGCTTGACGAATTGCAACTCCGTATCCGCGTCCCCTTCCACTTCGTGGGCAATACGGCCGGTGATCGGGGAGTAGGCGTCGATGTGGGAGTCCTCTTCTCCTCCCCCCATCGGAATACCAAGGTCCGCAAGCTCAAGTACTGAGCCTCTCCGCCGTGCCCATGAAAGGGATGCTCACGGCCAACTCCAATATCGCCGACATCCCCTTTTCCCGCCGAATAGGACCGGAAGCGCGACACTTTACCGCTTCACGGCGTGGCGCTCCGTCAAGCCGCAGATGATGATCCTGGTCAAGTGACCGGGTCACTCCTGCGGAATCTGTCAATTGGTGTATG
>JALYSE010000087.1 GCA_030854955.1 Fibrobacterota bacterium
TTACCAAGCCGATGTGGAAATCACCTTGGAGGAGGCCTACCAGGGCGCGAAGAAAATCCTGGAGATCAATGGCAAGAAGCTGCGCCTGCAATTCAAGCCGGGGATTACCGATGGCAAGGTGATCAAGTTGGCGGGCAAGGGCGGAGAGGGAGCGAACGGCGGCCCGAACGGAAATTTCTTTTTGCGCATCCACGTCAGGCCCCACGCGCTTTTTGAAAGGCGCGAGGACGATCTGTACATGAGCCTACCGCTGGAGATCCAGGACGCCGTGGCCGGAAAGGTCGAGGAAATCCCCACCCTGGGCGGCGGCGGGGTCAAGTTGCGAGTCCCTCCGGAAACCGACAATGGCAAGGCCTTCCGGCTCAAGGGCCAGGGCATGCCCCTATACGACAAGGCCGGGGATCATGGTGACTTGTATGTTACGTTGGGCCTCCGGTTGCCGCTGAACCTCAATGCCGCAGAAAAGGATTTTTTCCGCAGGATGGGCGAGGCGCGAAGCAAATAATTGTCGCGCACGACTCCGAGGGCGGTGGGGTGACTCGCTCGGAGGGAAATAATTCTTGTCCTGCGAATACTCCAGGGAAGACCGTGAAGGGAATACCGAAACGGGGGCGGGTAACCGCGAATCGGGGCGGAATTCAGTCCTCCCAGCCTTTTCGAATCGAATGGAAATACAGGTACTGACCGTTGTCGCGCCAACATTCCAGATGTAACCGAGCGGTTTTAAGTATTAAAATCAGTTGATGCATAGGAACCCTTGGAGCTGACTTGCCGCGCCTTCCCGTACTTTTCTTCGATTTGGACAATACCCTGTTTCCCGCGGAACCGGTCTATGCCCTAGGGCTGGAAAGGGCCTGGGAACGCTTCAAGCGGGAACATCCCCATGTCGGAGTCGATCCGGACATAACCCTGGACGCTTTTCGGAACGCCTATCACGTGGCCCGAGGCCAGGTGAAAACCCTGGTCACGGATTCCACCTCGGCGCATAGCCGCCTCCTCTATTTCAAACGCATGCTGGAGAACCTGACCGGGGGCTGCCGCCCAGCCTTCACCATCGCCCTGGACGACGCCTACAGCCGCGCCTGGGAAGAGATCCCTTACCATGCCGACATCGCCCTGCTGTCCAGGCTCGCCGGCAAATACGGGATCGGCATCATCACCAACCATATTTGCGTGACGCAATTGCAGAAGCTCCGCTTCGTGGATCCGGAGGGAAGGATCTTCTCGTGGATTATTTCCAGCGAAGAGGTCGGCGCCGAAAAGCCTTCGGCGAAGATTTTCCAGGAAGCCTTGCGGCGTGCGGGTCGCGAGCCGGGCGATGCCGTCATGGTCGGCGACGACTGGGCCGCCGATGTGCAAGGATCCCTGGCGGTAGGCATGAGGGCGGTATTTCTCTCATCCGCGCCGCCGCCGGACAGCCGCTTCGGAGTATCCTGGATTCAATCCCTGAATGACCTGGAAGGCGTATTGTGATGCCCAGGGACATGAAGCCGTAAGAAATTTGGGTCGGGGACCGGTGGAAATAAAAGCGGCTGATCCGATCCGGACCAGCCGCTTTTGATAAATGGTCGGGGCGACACGATTCGAACATGCGACTTCCTGGTCCCAAACCAGACGCTCTACCAGACTGAGCTACGCCCCGAAGCATCCAAAGCTATTAAAAAGCCCGTCATCCGCCTAACCACCATTCAACAAAGATGTCCTGAATGGGCTTTTTTGGGAATGTTGCCCAGGAGGCATGGTACGGCCTTCTTTAGGAGGCCGGCACGTCCGGGCTGCGGGAGGGGACGGGTGAGGATATGGGAGCGGTCAGGCCGGGAATCAGGCCCATGACTCCGGCTCCACGCAGGGTATTCCTGGCCATGGCCGGTTCATACACCCCTTCATGGGAATGGACGACGGAAGCATCGTGCGCTAAATCGGGGGCTGAACCGTCCCGTAGAACACGCTCGGGCACGGGCTTCAGGTCCCAGACCAATCCCAGCTTCTCAAGTAGCTTCAAGCCGTAATAGGTGATGTCGATTTCCCACCAATAGAAGCCCTGGCGGGTGGAATTGCAATAATGATGGTGATTATTGTGCCAGCCCTCACCCATTGTGACGATGGCCAGGAACCAGTTATTGCGGCTAGTATCGGTGGTCTGGAAGCGGCGCGATCCGAATACGTGGGACAGGGAGTTGATGGTCGCGACACCGTGGAACAGGACCACGGTGGAAATGACGAATCCCCACACGAACATCTGCAGGCCGTTGGTGCCGAGGGCCGGGAAGAAGAGGTTTAGGACCATGCCTAAGGCGAAGGTGATGATGCCCAGGGCCAGGGGTACGACGGAGTCGAACCGATCCAGGAACATCAGTTCCGGATACTTGGCCAAGTCGGGAACCAGGTTGGAGCGGGTCGCCACGTTCTTGCGCCGGCTCCACCAGAGCCAATGCGCATCCCAAAACCCCTTTTGCGAAGGCGAATGGGTGTCCTCTGCGGTATCCGAAAACCGGTGATGGTGGCGATGATGGGCCGCCCACCAGAGGGGACCGCGCTGGGCAGCGCTGTTTCCAAGCAGGGCCAGGATGAACTGGAACCAGCGTGAGGTCTTATAGGTCTTGTGGGAGAAATACCGGTGGTAAACGCCGGTAATCCCGAACATCCGGATGACGTACAGGAACACGGCCACGGAAAAGGCGACCCAGCTGAATCCCACAAAGAACACCGTCACGGAGCTTAGGCTGAGCAGCACGAACGGGATGGGGAAAATCCACTTTTCCTGATCGGCGTGACCATCCTCCAATTTGGCCTGGGCATGGGTATCGAACCATGCGATGACCTTGCTGATGGATGAAGGAGATTGTGTCTCCATGGACGGTCCTTGAAAGGGTGGGATCAACTTCCTGCTCTATTAAATTAAACCACCGACTGGGGGTACTGACTAGCGCATGCCAGCAAAGGTTACATCTCTTTACAAATAGCACTCTTTACCGTCGCCTTTACCGACGGTTTTCGCCATCGCACCTGGGATCAAGGGTGGCCTGATAAGGGGAATTTACGTTTTTTTGACGGGAATCGACATGCGCCATTCCCATTTCCCAGCAAATTTCGGATAATGCGGGTGCGCGCCGGTTTCCCACCACCCGGCCATACGGAGGTCCGCTTTGAAGTATCCCTTTCTCCTTTTCATGTGCCTGTTTGTCCTCCATTGCGGCCGACCCACCAAGCTCGGCTCCGGCAAATACGAAGTGGCGGACCAGGAGTACAGCAGCCAGAATTACAGCATGCAAAGACAATTCTCTCCCCAAGGGGGATTCGAGGAGACGCATGTGGTGGACCATTGCCTGCTGATGGAGATGAAGGGAAATTGGATCCAGGACGGCGGGACACTGACCCTCAAGTACGTCGAGATGCGGAACCGGGCGACCTGCCGGGATTCTCTGCCGGGTTGGGGGGTGGATACCTCGGAGCTGAAAATTCCCATCCGTAACGTCGATGTTTCGGGGTATGAGTCGCTCTTGGCTGCTGGAAATGGGAAGCCGGAGAAGTGGATCAAGTGGATGAAGACGGAGTGATCCTGGCGCCGGGTCTGGGGCGCGGCGCGGCGCTGTGCTGGCGCCGGAAGGTTCTCGCCGGGGTGCCTTATAGGCGCTTGCGGACGGCTTGGGCGTGGTGGATGAAGCCTTCTGCGTCGGCGAGGGCGGCTATCAGGGAGCCATGCTTCTTGATGGCTTTCGGGGTGTATTTGATTAGGCTCGTGCGCTTGTAGAAGTCATAGGTGCCCAGGGGGGAGAAGAAGCGGGCTGAGCCGTTGGTGGGCAGGACATGGTTGGGGCCGGCGAAATAGTCGCCGATGGGTTCGGATGAGTAGGGGCCGATGAAGATGGCTCCGGCGTTCTGAATGCGGGCGGCGAGGGCTTCGGGTTTGCGGGTGATGATTTCCATGTGCTCGGGGGCAATGGCGTCGGCGAGGGCGCAGCCGAGATTCCAATCCGAAACGACGTAGATGCGGCCGAAGCGAGAGAGGCTCTGTTCCAGGATGGCGCGCTTGGGGGAGGATTCCACCTGTTGGGTGACGCAGTCGGCGATTTCGCGGGCGGCTTTGGCGGAGGTGGTGATGCAGATCGCGGCTTCGTAGCCGGAGCCGTGTTCGGCTTGGGAGAGGAGATCGGCGGCGACCCAGTCTGGGTCTGCGGTTTCGTCGGCCAGGACCAGGATTTCTGAAGGGCCGGCGATCATGTCAATGTCCACGGTTCCGAAGACTTCTTTTTTGGCCAGGGTGGCAAAGACGTTGCCTGGTCCAACGATCTTGTCCACGCGTTCGACCTTGGCGGTACCGTAGGCTAGCATGGCGACGGCCTGGGCGCCGCCGATGCGGTAAGCCTCGGTGATGCCGAGCTCCTGCAAGGTGAAGGCGATGCTGGGGTGGATTCCGCCCGGGGCGGGCGTGACCACGGCGATTTCCTTGACGCCGGCCACTTGGGCCGGGACCGCGTTCATGATGAGGGTGGAGGGATAGATGCCGGCTCCGCCCGGAACGTAGACGCCCACCCGGCGCAATGGGCGAATGATTTGACCGAGAGTCTCGCCATCCTTGCCCTGGAAGGACCAGGACTTCTCCTTTTGCAGCGTGTGGAAGCGGCGAACGTTGGCGATGGCGCCGCGGATGGCCTTCTTGACGTTCGCATCGAGCTTGGCGGCCTTGGATTTGATGTCGGCGGCGCTTACGGCCAAGGGGCCGGTTAGGCCGTCATGCTTTTTGGCATAGGCGAGGGCCGCATCGTGGCCACGGGTTTTTATGTCCGCGAGGATCGCCTTGACGGTTTCCGTGATGGCCGGCGAGGGACTTGGCTCGCGCCCGGTGATCTCCCGTACATCCGGGTGCTTCAGGGATTTGACCGGGACAATGCGAATGAGGGCGGCGTTGCTGCTCATGATCGGCTTTCCATAGGGGGATTTCGGGTATTCATGATCGCCTCAGCCCTGCATCAGCTTGTAGTTGATGCCGTCCAGCAAGGCCAGCCACGAGGCCTCGATGATATTGGTGGAAACGCCCAGGGTGCCCCAGGGTTCTTGCTCCGGGCGGGTCTTGTCGTGGAAGCGGATCCATACGCGCACTTTCGCGCCCGTGCCCTTGTTGTTGTCGAGCACGCGCACCTTGTAATCGATCACCTCGATGTTCGCCAGAGCCGGGAAGAAACGGCGCAGGGCCTTCCACACGGCGGCGTTCATGGCATCCACGGGACCGTTGCCTTCGGCGGCGGTGTGCTCGATCTCGTCCCCCACCTTGAGCTTGATGGTGAATTCGGAATAGACCTCGCCGTTCTCGCGACGTTCCTCGATGGATCGGAAGCCCAGGAAATCGAAGCGGTCTTTCCACATGTCGAGCTTGCGGCGCGCCAGCAACTGGAAGCTCGCATCGGCGATTTCGAAATGGTAGCCCTCGTCCTCCTTTTGCTTGACGTCCGCAAGGATGGCGGCCACCTGGGGGCTGCGCTTGTCCAGGTCCGGCTGGATGGCCTTGATCTTATCCCAGATCAGGCTGCTGCCGCTCTGGTTGGAGACGATAAAGTCACGGGCATTGCCGACCAAGGAGGGATCGATGTGCTCGAAGCTGCGGGCGAGTTTCATCACCCCGTCTATGTGGGCCCCCCCCTTGTGGGCGAAGGCGGCTTCGCCGACGTAGGGCTGGCGGATGTCGTCGGTAAGGTTCGCGATCTCGCTGACGGCCAGAGACAGGCCGCGCAAACCCTTCAACTGATCGTCCGAGACCACCCGGATGCCCATTTTGAGCTGGAGGGCCGCGATGATGACGGTGAGGTTGGCGTTGCCGCAGCGTTCGCCGAAACCGTTGATGGTGCCCTGCACGTGCATGGCCCCCGCCCGTACGGCCGCCAGAGAGTTGGCGACGCCGGTGCCGGTATCATTGTGGAGATGCACGCCCACCGGGCATCCCAGCCTCGCCATCATGGCGGCAGTCATCTCCGCGATGTTCCAGGGGAGTTGGCCTCCGTTGGTGTCGCACAGGACAATGACGTCCGCGCCACCTTCCCGCGCTGCCTGGATGGACTTGAAGGCGTATTCCGGATTGGCCGCGTAGCCGTCGAAGAAATGCTCGGCGTCATAGACCACCTCATCGCAGTGCTTCTTGAGGTAGGCGACCGACTCCTTGATCATGCGCAGGTTCTCTTCCAGAGTGGTGCGCAATACCTCGGTTACGTGTAGGTCCCAGCTCTTGCCGAAGATGGTGATGACCGGGGCCTTGGTCTCGACCAGGTATTTGAGGACCATGTCCTCGGCGGGATCGGCCTTGGGGCGGCAGGTGCTTCCGAAAGCCGCGATGCGCGCATGCTTCCATTCCATAGAGGCGGCGCGGAGGAAGAATTCGATGTCCAGGGGATTGGTGGGATTGGGCCATCCCCCTTCGATGTAATCCACGCCGAAATTGTCGAGCTTGCGCGCGATGGCGAGTTTGTCTTCCAGGGAAAAGGAGATTCCCTTGGCTTGGTTGCCGTCCCTGAGGGTGGTATCGTATATCTTGACCGTCTTCATTCCATCCGACCTTTCCCTGGTCCATGTCGGCCAGGTCCGATCCCCTGTTGTCCAGCCCGCATCCCGCCTTGCGGCGTTTAACCGGAGCGCAAAAAAAAACCCGCTCCGGGGAGCGGGCTTTTGCCAGAGGCTGTGGGTTTAATCCCTACAAAAGTCCGCGCTCATTCAATGAGGTGATAATTCGAATAATTGCTATCGCGGACCCGTGGTTCATGGGTGCAAATGTAACTCCTGCACCCGGGAGGCTGTCAACCTCAATCCTGGGGACGAAATGGGTGTTGCCGGCTTACGGCGAGGTCGCGGCCAATATACGGGCCAGGCCGGGCCCGGGCAGCCAGGAAGGGGCTCCGGATCATGGAGGGGATTGGGAACCTGTCGGAGCATCCAAGGGAGCCGGGCCGGTTTTAGGCCTGGAATCGATATATTCCGACCATTCGCGGGTGTCGAGGGGGAAAGGCTTGACCCGATATGCCGAGCTGTCCAGGTCCAAAGGGGCCGCCGGGCAATAGGAAACCCGGTCGTTTCCGGTCCTGTCCATCACCCGGTAGCGCAAGCTGAAGAATCCGATGCGGGCGCGCCCTTCTTCAAGAACCGTTCCCGTTGCGCCTCCGGCCTTGTACCCTCTCCTCCACGGCAGTTCTGTTTCCAGTTCCACCCGTTTCAGGTTCAGGTAACAAAGGTATCCGACCATGTTGGCATCCCGTTCCCATTGAACGTAGTGATCGAACAGTTTCCATCCGGCATAGCCGAAGGTCGCCCCGCTCATGTCTTCGACCCGGATTTTCCCCGCCCTTTCCAACCGTTCGAAGGCCGCGACCGATAGCATCTGCTTATCGCCCAGGATCTTGTACCCATAAGCCCACGTGAGGTGCGCGGTGATCAATAACACCGACGCCGCCATTGCCGTTCGGCGCATGGTCAAAGGCTTTTCGCGGGTGAGCCGGTAGAAGACCGCCGCAAAGGCGACGTCCAACAGGTAGAAGTCGTACCAGAAGCCTTTGAGCCCGCTCAAGGCCGTGTACGCCAAGAACAGGCAGGCGGGCGCATCGAAACGGAGTTGGCGGAAGTCGAGTAGCCAGATCAGGGCGAGTATGAGGACGATGAGAATCCGTTGCACCCAGAACGTCCTGTCCAGGCTTCCCACCAGGGGCGTAAGGAAGGACAACAATTGCACGGAACCGATCAAGGGGATGAGGAGGAAAAGTACCGTCAGGACCGCTGGAAGGATGGGACGCCGGAGGTTGGCGCGGAAATTCCCGAGGGCGGAATCGCCCGTAAACAGACTGAAGCCGGACAGGAATGCCAATCCCGCGAACGCGCCGATGACGTGAGTGCGCAGGATGGCCAGACCCTTCGCCAGGTCGAACCCGGAATAGATCCCATGGCTCTGGGCGACGGTGCGGTTCAGGTGGAAATGCAACACCAGCGCCGCCACAAAGAAGCCCGCGAAACAAGCGGCCAAGAGGACCCTTCGGTTCCCCGGAATCGCCGTCGCGTAACCGTCCGGCGATCGCGGGGCACCTCCCCAAAGGAAATGAAAGGCCGGAAGGGCAAGGAGGGCAAGACTATTCTGCCGATTTGCGAAGGCCAGGAACGCCGCCAGGAAGAATCCGAACCAATTCCCGCGAAGATAGGCCATGATGGCCAGCAACACGAACACCAAGGTGAAAATGTTCCCGGCGAACTCGGAGCATTTATGCAAGTACACGGGCTGGGTGGCGACCAGCAGGGCCATGCAAACGGAGGCCTTTTGCTCCAGGCGCATCCGGAACAACCTGAAGAGGAGATAAAATGCCGCCAACACGAAAAGCGATTGCAGGCCCCATGTGCTCAGCGGGAAGTTTCCGGTGATGAGATACGCAAGGGCGCAGAGTCCGGATAAAGTGGCGGTATAGGGTTCCAGCCAAGCGTGCGTGCGGAGCCGGCCCTCCTGCAGGGTTTCGATAACGCCTTGCAAGTAGCCGAAATCGTCCATACGGACCAAGCCGGGACGATAGATCAGCGAGAAATAGAACACGGCGTACGCGCCCAATCCCAGCAGGGTCCAAAAAGGGAATGGATCCGGTTTGCGCGCCATTATCTCAAAGGCCTGGCAAGGAGTCCAGCCACGCCTTCCACTCCCGATCGTTCAGGGGAAAACGGGGCGAACGGTAACGCGAAGAATCCAAGGTCATGAACCGTCCCTGGACCTGGAAATCACCGCCCGGACCATGGAGATCGGACACGCGATAAGCGACCTTCGTGAAGCCGATGCGGAACGTACCGCTTTCCAGCAGTTCGGCCCCGGGGGGCAGTTCGCCTTTGTAAGCCCTGCGCCAGGGCAGGTGGGTTTCGATCGAGATGCGCTCCTTGCGCACATAGCCCAGGAAGTCGGGCAGTTCGCGGTACTCCCTGCCTTCGTTGGCCAGGAAATAGTCGAACAGCTTCCATCCCAGGTAGCCGAAGGTGGCCGAAGACATGCGATCCACGGAGATACGCCCTTCCCGGTCCAGTCGCTCCAGGACGGTCACCGAGAGCTTCTGTTTATCCATTTGGACCCGGAACAGGTAGCCGTAAGCGAAATTGCCGATCAGGACCAAGGCGAGGATCCAAGGCGCGGTCCGTAGCCAGGGAAGGGCCCTGCGGGAATCGCCGCCGGCCGCCATCAACAGGCATAAGACCATGATCTCAAGGAAATAATAATCCCACCAGATCCCGCGCAGGGAAGCGATTAGGATGAATCCCCCTATCACTGCCAGGTATGGCGACGGCTTGAGCATCCGGAAATCCAGGAACCAGATACAGACCGAAATGATCCAAGGTAGGACGGCGTTGACCTGCGGCCATCCGGCGTATCCGAATAAAGGCGTATCGGTGAGGACCAGGGTGGGAGGCCAGAATCGCGACATGATGAGCAATACGGCGCTCGCGGCGATGGGAAGGGCGGGGCGCTTCAGGTTCCCCGCCAGGGTCTTCCAGGGCGGATTGAACGCGGATCGGAATACTGCGAGGAAGGCCATGGTTACGAAGCATCCGGCCAGCAAGGCCAAGGTAACAGCCGGGAGACGTCCGGATCCGTAGTCGGTGAAGACGGCGTGGGCCATGGCGTAGGTTTTGTTCATGCGCAGGTGCAGGCCTGCGGCTGCGGCCAGAAAAGCCCCGGTCCAGAGCCATGTCTTCCATCCCGAAAATGCGGAGTCGGGCCCATCACCTCGGAAGCCCATGAGGGCCGCGCGCCATGGCGACAACAGGGCAGCCAAGGCGGTCAGGACGGGGAGTATCAATAGCGCAACATGGCTTTGGCGATTGGCGAAGGCGAGAAATGATGCCAGGAAAAAGAGCGCGGGCTTGCCCGCTTCGAAAAAGAGCAGGGCCATCAGGAACAATGCCAGGGTGGACGTGCTGCCGTGGAAATCAGCCGCTTTTGAGAAGAACAGCGGGAAGGTCGTGAAGACGAGGGTGAGCGCGGCAGCTGACCAGGGCGCAACCCGCTTGGCGAGCAAGCGATAGAGGAGGATGAATACCGCCAAGGCGCAAAGCGCCTGGAAACCATAGGTCGAAAGGTAAAAGCTGCCCGAAAGGCGGTAGATACCGGCGCACAGCGAGGACATGGTGGCACCATAGGGCGCCAACCAATCATATGTGTATGGACGTCCATGCCGGAGGGTCTCGATGACACTGCGCAGGTATCCGAAATCGTCGCTGCGGAGGATGCCGGGCTGAAAGGCGATGAGGAAATAGTACCCGGCGAAAACCGACCCTCCCGTAAGAGGCGCGGCTAGGACGCCGGCCTTGGGAGGTGCGCCACCCGCTCCGGACGGAGAACCTTCCGCCTCGGGCGATGCCGTTTGTTTCACCGGGCGCGCTTTTCCGCCACTACCAATGCCTGTTTCCCGAAGAACCGCCACAACAGCGGAACGGCCAGGTAGAGGTGTACCAGGAAACCCCATTGGGGCAGCCTGCTTTTGGTGGTATAAGGGAGGAATGCGGGTATGACCTTGATGGGTTCGAATCCCGCCATGAGACAGGCTTCGACCACCGCCTTTTCGGTCAAGGGGACCTGATGATCGAAGAAGTCCCAATATTCCCGGTAGGCGAATCGGATATTGGGCATGAGAATGACGATGCGCCCGCCCACCCGCAGGACCCGATGGATTTCCCTGAGAAGATCCATCACCTGGGCCTTGTCCGCCAGATGCTCGAGGAGGTTGCTCAGAAACGCCGCGTCCATCGAACCAGGCTCCAGGAAAGGCAGCGGAACCACCGGAGCGGTGACGACGGTTACACCCGGGGCCGCGCAGGCTACCGTGTCCGGATTCATGTCCACGGCCACTTTGCGGGCGGCCTTGATATGATTGATGAATTCGCAATATCCGGCCCCCACGTCGAGCACCGCGCCGTCCGCCGGGAACCAGCGTTGCAGGTACGCGCACAGGATCTTCCACAATTTGTCCTTGGCGGCCTTTTCGGCCGGATCGAAGCGGACCCGGTATAGGTCCTTGATTCCGTCCAGGGCACCCATGATCAGACCGCCCTTTTATTGCCGACGCTGCTGGCCCTGGATCCGAAACGTCCCTTGAAGGCCATGAAGTACCAATGGAGATAGTGGGGCAGCCATTGCACGAGCTTGAATTTGGATTCGCCTCCGGAACGATCGCGCCAGGTGGAGGGAACCTCCCCTATCCTGCATCCCAGCAAATGGGCCTTGACGACGATCTCCATGCCGATCTCGAAGCCGCCCTTGCTTTCGATGCGGATGCGATCGAACAGGTTTCGGCGGTAAAGTTTGAAACTGTTCGTGGCATCGTGGGTAGGAACCCCGGCGAGGTGATACAGGGAGATTCCGGCCAGGCGCGAAAGCAGGCTTTTGAAGAGGGGACCGCCGATCTGTTTTCCGCCCCGCATGTATCGGGAGCCGCACACCACGTCGCATCCCTCGTCCGCCTTGGCCAGCATGGCCGTCACCGCAGTCATATCATCGGAAAGGTCGCCCATGCAAACCAGACACCACTCCCCCCGGGAGGTTTCGAAGCCGGTGCGGATGGCGTTGAGGGCCCCTCGGCCGTAGTTGTTCTTGAGGGTGCGGATGTCGGCGCGGTTGCTTTCCATGAAGCGACGCAAGGGAGGCAGGGTATTATCTTGGTCAAAATCGTACACCACGGTGATCTGATGGGGATGGGTGACCGAACCCTCGATTTCCTTGAGGGTGCGGACAATGTTCTCCCCTTCGTTGTAGACCGGGATGATGATTTCGACCACACCGGCCATTACATTCCGCCCAATTCGATCTGCCGCTTGATCCAAGGAATAATCTCATCGAGAGCCGTGTCCAGGTTGGTGGTGGCTTCGTAGCCAAGCACCTTTTTGGCTTTGTCGACGTTCGGCACTCGCATCTGCACGTCGTGGGCGTAGGGTTCGTCGCATTCGAAGCGGAAAGGCTTGTCCCCGTTGATCTTCTTCCAGGTCAGCTTCGCGAGTTCAAGCACGGTGGTGGAAGCCGCAGTGGACAAGTTGAAATCATCGTTGCGGGCCTTTTCGTGCTCCACGGCGATACGGATGCCCCTGGCCAGGTCGCCGCCGTAGGTATAGTGGCGCACTTGGCTGCCGCTGCCCAGGATGCGCAAGGGGTCCTGGCCTTTCAGGATTTTTTGCACCAGGTCCGGGACCACATGGGTCATGGCCAGGGATACGTTGCCGGATTTCACTTCATGGCCGCCCAAGGCGCGCTTCTCGCCCGTGCCCACGCAGTTGAAAGGCCGTACGATGGTATAGGGAAGCTCGTACTGTTGCCAGGCGCCCATGGCGAAATATTCCGTGGCCAGTTTCTGGAACCCGTAAGTCGAGAACGGCGGAGGGCATTCCCTCTGGTGGCCTTCCGGAGTGGGAAAGACGGTCGCGTTCTCGAAAACCATGGAAGAGGAGATCACGGTGATCTTCTTAAGCTTGGCGTTCTTATGGGCCCAGATGGCGGCGTCGAAGGCTCCGGAGGTGATGCGCTCGTTTTCTGCGAGCAGGTCGTAGGCAAAGGCGTGGAAATAGGAAATCCCGCCGATCATGGCCGCGCCGGCGATGAAATGGTCGCAATCAGCAAGTAGCTGCTTGAGGAGCGCAGGGTCCTTGGCGTCCCCGTGCACGTAGCGGTAGCGCGGATTGTTATCGTAGCTTTTTTCCACGGTCCCGTACTTGGAACCGTTGTCCAGCCCCACCACGTCCCAGCCGTGTTCGAGCAGATCCTGGATGAGGTAACCGGCGATGAACCCCTTGGCTCCCGTGACCAGAGCCTTCACGGCGCGCTCCGCAGCAAGGTGGGAAAGGGCAGGAAATCCCACACATCCACCACCGGCTTGTCCTTGTAGTCCAATCCCTTATAGCGCGCATGGGGCGCTCCAATGAAAATAACGTCGCTATCGGCTATCAATTGTTCCTCCCCGACGAATCCGGGTTCATGGATATAGGCGTCCGAACAGAGAACCGAGTCCGCGTCCATCTCCAATACCTTGCGCAGCCGATACGAAAGCGAGTCCCGCTTGTCGTCGCTATCGGCCTTGAAAGTCATGCCCAGGATGCCCGCCTTCTTCCCGCGCAATTGCATGCGCTTTTTCGTCTGTTCCACCAGAAAGTTAGGCAATCCTTCGTTGATGAGCATGGCCCCGTGGCCCAAAAAGAATTTATTGTTGGTGAATGCCGACAACTGCATGGTGTCCTTGAAAAGGCACGGTCCCGAAGCGAAGCCGGGCCTGGGGAAATCAGCCAAGCGGGGATAGTTGTGGGTCATCGCCTCGTAGATACGGTGGAAATCCACCCCGTAGTCTCCGGCTATCATGTAAAACTGGTTGGCGATGGCGAACTGAATATAGCGGTAGGAGTTGGTGAACAGCTTGGTGAGCTCCGCCTCCAAGGGCGTCAGGGTCACGATGTCCTTGGTCAGCAGGCGGAACAGGGCCGAGGCGGTTTCCACGGCCTTGGGATCGAACCCTGAAACGATTTGCGGTAGGGAATTCAATTCCTCAAGCGCTTTGCCTTGGGCGATCCGTTCCGGACAGAAACAGACTTCCACTCCGGTGTTGAATTTTTTCAGAGTATGCCGGAACCGCTCGGTGGTCCCCGGATAGAGGGTGCTGCGCAGAATGACAACCTGGTCCGCGCGGAGATGGGGGCCCAGTTCCTCGCCAAGACGGTTGAGGGATCGCAACTCAGGATTAAGATGAGCGTCCACGGGAGTGCCGATGACCACGATGATGATGCGGGCTTTTGCCGCCGCGGCGGGGTCCGTGGTCGCGAACAGCGTTTTGTTGATGACCCGGGCCAGCACCGGTTCGGCACCCTTGTCTTGGAAGGGCATCTTTCCACTTTCGATCAGGGAAAGCACGTTCTTGTTGAGGTCCTGGATGACCACCCTCTGACCTTTGTCGGCGAAGGCGAGGGATAGCGGAAGGCCCACGTGTCCCGCGCCTCCGATGATGCAGACATCGTATTCATAGTTTTCCGCCATGCAATGGAGCCCCTTTCGGCGGAAATCCGCCCAGGCAAGAATAGTCGAAAAACTTCCCGGATCGGGAGGTTTCACCCATGGTTTCCATGGGCTTCACCCATGGTTTCCATGGGCTTTGCCAACAATTATCGGTTAAGGACCGGTTCAAAGACAAGGGGAGCATGGGCCATGGCACGCGGTCTTGGTCTCAAGGTGAAGGCTCCGCGCCGTTCGGTGAAAGTCCCGTTGCGGCGGAACAGGAGCACCCCTTCACCTGAAAAGACTCTGGTGAAACCGCGCGAGGCGGACAGGGCGAGGATTCCCGGTCCAATTCGGCCCGGCTGCCCCTGCCGGCGGGAAGAAACGCGCGGTCGATCACCACGTTGTCGAAATTTTCCAATGGTTTGATTTTGTATTCCCAGGCCATGACCTCCTTGCGCGCGGCGAACCAGGCGGTGAAGGACCCAATGACCGTCACCATGTAGGCCTGGGAATGATGGCGGGAATAAAAATAGAGGATGGTGGGATTGGGAAGGACCAAGGCGGCGGAGACCGCCCCGTTCCTTTTGAAGCCGAGAATCATCCTCCCATTGTTGCTTTTACCCGATGGCAAAAACAGGTCGAGAGCTCAGACCTCGGTGAGCCAACCGTGCCGGTCTTCGATTTCGCCGTATTGAATGCCTTGGATGGCCTGATACAGCCTTGTCAGGGTCACCCCCGCCTGGTCGGGCCGGCCGAAGGTGAACTTCCGCTCCCGGTATTGAATCGCGGAAACAGGCGTGATCACGGCGGCGGTCCCGCATGCACCCACTTCCTTGAATTGATCCAGGCTTTCCAGGGCGATTGGTTCCCGGGAAACCTTCAGGCCCATGTCCTTGGCCAGCACCATCAGGCTCTCGTTGGTGATGCTCTGCAGAATGGATCCCGATTCCGGAGTCTTGTACTGGTCGTCCGCGGTGATGCCGATGAAATTCGAGGTCCCGAACTCGTCCACGTAGCGGTTTTCCTTGGGATCGGCGAAGAGGACGATCGGATAGCCCATTTTTTTGGCGTCCAGGCCGGGCTTCAGGCGGGCGGCGTAATTACCCGCCATCTTGGCCCGGCCCGTTCCCTTGGGAGCGGCCCGGTCGTAGTCTTCCAGGACAATCGCTTCCACCGGCGAGAACCCATCCTTATAATAGGGGCCCACGGGGGTGACAAGCACGATAAAGGAATAGGTAAGGGACGCTTTGATGCCCACGGTAGGCTCCGTTCCGATCAATAGGGGCCGGAGGTAAAGGCTGGCACCGGTCCCGTGGGGCGGGACGAAATCCTTGTTGAGTTCGGTGGCCATCCGGCAAGCTTCCACGAACATTTCGGTGGACGGGGCTTCCATGCAGATGCGATCGGCGGATTGGCGCAGGCGATCGGCATTGCGTTCGGGGCGGAAGAGTACCTTTTTGCCGGCCTTGGTGGTAAAGGCCTTCAGGCCCTCGAAGCAGGCCTGGCCATAGTGGAGGCAGTTGGCCGCAATGTGCATAGAAATGTATGGGTCCGTTTTGACCATCAGCGGACCCCATTTGCCGTCGGCGAAATCCGCCTGCACAAAGCCGTGGGTCGGCAAGTATGCGAATCCGAGGTTCTTCCAATCCAAGTCTATCGATGCCATGAGCGCGCTCCTGATTCCAGTTAAGATAATAATTCGCCCGATGCGTTCTGGACTTGTCCGGGAGTTGGACTGCGTTGGGCGGGTGGCCGCCGAATTTGCCAGGAGGGGGGGAAACTGCATATACTTCATGCCATGACGCCCATGGTTTCACTGCTTCCCATCGCGCGGACCCTCGGATTCGGGACCGGATGGGCGGGTTTTACCCTGCTCCTCGCGCTGGCGACCCGGCCAATGGGCCTGGGACCGGGGTTTTCCAATCTAATCCCCTATGCCATCGCGGCAATCTCGATGAGCATCCTGGGCAGCATGGCCCACCGTTGGTTGCATGGCGGCGGCGACCGCCGGACAATGGAAAAACCGGGAACCGCCCCGGTGTTGCGCCGATTGGGCCGCGCCTGGTTGGATGGAGCGGGCCGATTCTTTCGCGGCACCGCATCCTGCAACAACTTCATCCTGCTCACGGTGACCTATGTGCTGGGCATCGGCCTGACGTCCCTATTCATGCGCGGCAAGGGGAGGAGAGCGGATCCTCGCGGCGCGAAGGCGGCAGAGAGCCATTGGGAGGAACTCAACCTGGGCAAGCGGGAGGCAGATGCCTACTATCGCCCCTTCTGACCCCAGCGTCCACGCCCCCGCTACCCCCGCCGCCGGGCCGGTTGCGCCGGTATACCTACTGGGGATCAACTGCCATTACCATGACTCGGCCGCCACGCTTTTAAAGGATGGAATGGTGGTGGCCGCCGCTGAAGAAGAGCGCTTCTCGCGGCGTAAGCACGACGCCGGCTTTCCGATCCTTTCAGCGCAGTGGTGCCTCGAGAGCCAGGGTATCGGCATCGACAGGATTGAGCACGTCGCATTCTACGAGAAACCGTTCCTGAAATTCGAGCGCATCCTGCGCCAGCACCTGGATCATTTCCCCCGCGGCTTCAAGACCTTCCACATGGCCATGCCGTCCTGGCTCGCGGAGAAAATCCGCATCCGCTCGGTGCTGAAGAAGCGCCTGGGCTACCGGGGCGACGTCATCTACGTGGATCACCATCTATCCCACGCGGCCGGCGCCTTCCTGCCCAGTCCCTTCGAGGAAGCCGCCATCGTGACCGTGGACGGCGTAGGGGAATGGACCACCACCGCCTACGGCATGGGGCGCGGCAGCGACGTGGAGCTATGGAAGGACATCCGCTTCCCCCATTCCCTGGGCCTGCTCTACTCGG
>JALYSE010000295.1 GCA_030854955.1 Fibrobacterota bacterium
CATGAAGAGTAACACTCCGGTCGCGAAAACCAAGGCACCGCCTGAGAGGTGGAAAGTAGTCGGAACGGGCGACTTTCCGGTCCAAATCGTCGCCATTCCCAGAAAGCATTGTAGGAGCAATGCGAACCCGAGGAATCCGGCCAAGGCCTTGGTGGAACGGGGTTGACGCCTGGAGGAGAAAACCGAGACGATCAATCCCGTGCCCAAAAGCACCAATACCGTCGCCCCAACGCGGGAATGCAGAAAATGCACCAGGATCCCGAAATTCCAGAACGGCGGTACAATCTCGCCATATGCCAGGGGAAAGGTCGGGATGGAAAGGCCTGCGTAGCTGTGACGCATGATTGCACCTACGACGATTTGTAGGAACACGGCGAGGCAGAATCCGAGGCCCAAGGCCTTTTCAGGCGCATTCCAACCGATTCCGGTGGGGTTGGCACGAATCCAGGCGCGCGAAGTGGCGAAGGCCATCATTAGGGTCAGTCCGAAAAACAATTGCGCCGTACTTGCGTGGGCGACGGATATGGGCATGGGCAATTTGTAGAGCACGGTAATGCCGCCGAGGACTCCCTGGACAATCACCAGAACCAAGGCCAGGGTGCCCGTCCATTTCAACCACATCCGTTTTTCGAGAAACCAGAACGCCAGGCAATTACCAATAGTAAGAAAGCCGACCACCGAGGCGAAAAGACGGTGGCCATGTTCATAAAAGATTCCACCTTTCATCAAGGAAGGCGGAAACAGGAACATGTTCTGGCCGAAGGTGGTGGGCCAATCGGGAACAGCCAGACCGGAATTGGTGCTCGTGACCATGCCGCCGGCGAAAAGGAGAACAAAGGTGGAAACCGACAACCCGATCCCATAGATGTGAAGCCAGGGTCGAAAAGGGAAATTCGAGGGGGAACTCATGTGCGCACCGGAATCATGACTGGAAGGGAAATTTACGTAATTCAAAAAGGAATGGCTATGGGCCCTAGGCGTCAGGGTCCTCGTAGTCCTGGGCGCCCAGGTGGGTACCGGAGCCCAATGGGAGAACTAGGTGGAAACCTTCAAAAAGGCGAAAATCAGGACGCCGGTTATGGAAACGTAAAGCCAGACAGGAAAAGTCACCCTGGCGAGCTTTCGGTGGGTGGCAAACCGCCCGGTCAAAGCGAAGAAGAACGTCGCCAATACCATGGGTAGGGCCACTATCGATAGAAGGATATGGGAAATGAGGATGGTGAAATAGACCGGGCGGACCCATCCCTGGCCAGGAAAGAGGGTGTCGCCATGTACGCTGTGGTAGACGATGTAGCAGACCAGGAACAGCGCGGAGAAGACGAAGGCGGTTTTCTGGCAGAAGGCATGCAAGGCGCGGTTTCCGGCGCGGATCGCGTACCAACCCCTGAGCAGGAAAGCCGTGACGGTGGCATTGAGGGCCGCGTTGACAGCAGGGAGAAAGGACAGGGATGACGATTCCCCGCCGCCCTTGCGCAGGTAGATCAACCAGAAGAGAAACGCAATGGCTGAAGCGCTTACGGAAAGGTTGATGATCATGAAGGTTCGGCTGCTCATTTTCAAGGTGTCGGTCGTCATCTGGAATCCCTTTCCTCCCCGGCCGAATGGCGGAATGTTACCATGGCCTTCCAGCCGGTATGGGTTGGGGAAGCAGCGCCTTGACGGCAGCCAATTTCTCCCCGATGTGTTTTTCGATGGCGACGCCGCCGTATTGCAAGCAGGCCAGGCCTCCGACGATGACCGCGAAATCGACGGCCCGGCGAAGGTGCAAAGGGCTGATTTCCAGCAACGCGCGATCGATGTGGGTTTCCCCTTTGGGGTAGAAGTCGTCCGCAAGCAATTGCTGAATCATATCCGAGAGCAATCCCGCCAGGAAATTGTCCCCGGCCCCGGAGGTATCTCCCGGGTTAATCTGGCGGTCCCCGATCCGTTCCGCCAGTCCCGCATGGACGGGCGCGTATCCCCAGCATTCGCCAAATATTCCGCCGATGGACCGGTAATATACGGGTTCTGCGCCGCAGGTCACCACCACCGACGTCAAACCCCGTTTCAACAGCACGTTCACTGCATCTTCAATTGATCGTTCCGCTCCCGCAGAACCGGCGCCGGCCAGACCACGGATTTCCCCAGCATCCACAACCAGCAAATCGATGGAAGGAAAGGACTCGCCCTCTCCCATCGGCCAAGGCTCGCCGGGAGCGTTTTTTTCCGCGGCGAAGTCGAAAACCGTTCCCACCACGGTGATGGCTCCGCGACGGCGGCTCTTTTGGAGAAGGTCGGGCAGGGCTTTGTGCAAGGCGGGAACCTCTGCGGTTCCCGCGTAAAGATTGATGGCCGCCTGGAAAAAGCTTTCCCCAATGAAGGCGTCCTCGATGGGAAAGTCATCCCCTTGGCGATGGATGAAGAACCGGTCTCCGCCGCCTCCGTCGGCGCGCGGGTCGCTGAAGACATGGGAGCTGGAAGTGCGGCCCGGACGGCGGCGGTAACAGGTAAGGTCCAAAGGCGTCTGGGCCAGGGTGTGGCGGATGCGGGCCGCATGTCCGTCGTCGCCGGAAATTCCATAGTATGTCACCAGAGTCCGGGAAGACCGCAGTAGCTGGGACGCAGCCGCCAATGCCGCAGCGGCGGGGCCGCCCGCGTTGAACACCGGCGCGGGAGCGTCCGGGCCGGCGATATCGGCCAGGATTTTCTCCCAGGAATCTCCGACCTGGGCGCCTTCGGCGCGACGCAAGGCCACGAATTCCAGCAGTCCCTCCTGGAATATCACCTTTCCCATCTCGAGGCCGCCGTCCCCGGGAACGAGCGACCGGTAGGGCTTGAGCCTGGGGGAATCGAAATCAATGTCAGCGTGGATGAAATCGGCCAGGCCGCAGCCGGCCCCGTGGATCCTGAAGGCGTGGCTAGGCATTCCGCGGCACGGAGCCTTCGGTATAGCGGAACATGGCCTCAATGCAGGCCAGGGCGCGCTTGCGAACCGACTCTTCGATGACGATACGATCTTCAGGGCGAGGCTTGATCAAAACCCGGAGGATGTCCTCGAGAGTGTTCGATTTCATGTAGCGACACATGGTGCAGGACCCCACGAAATTCTTTTCCGGATACTCCGTCTGCAGTCGCGAGACAAGGCCGCATTCGGTGAGTACCAGGAAATCCTTTTCCTTGGATTGGGCCACATGCTTGACCATCTGAGAGGTGCTCCCCACATAGTCCGAGGCGCGCACCACCTCCGGGCTGCACTCGGGATGGGTGACCACTTCGAGCTTGGGGAATTTCACGCGCATGAAACGGATCATCTCAGGATCGTATTGCTCATGCACGTAGCACGTGCCCTCGTAGACCTTGATGTCCTTGACGACCCCGCGGCGGACCATCTCCTCCTGGAGGTTCCGGCCCATCAGCTTGTCGGGGAGAAAATAGATCTTGTCGCTGGGGATGGCCTCCACGATGTCATACACGTTGGAAGAGGTGACGCAAACATCGCACTCCGCCTTGACTTCGGCCGAGGTGTTGATGTAGCAGACGTAGGTGTAATCGGGGAATTGCCGGCGCAAGGCGATCACATCGGCGCCAGTCACGGCGTCGGCCAAGGTGCATCCCGAGTCCTTGCCGGGGATGAGCACTTCCTTGTCCGGGTTCAGGATCTTGGCGGTCTCCCCCATGAAGCGCACGGCGGCGAACACGATGGTGCCGGCCTTGGTTCCCATGGCGTCCTTGCTCAGGCCATAGGAATCGCCCGTGAAGTCGGCCACGCCGTACACGATTTCCGGAGCCACGTAGGAATGGGCCAAGATCACGGCATTGCGAAGCTTCTTGATTTCGTTGATGGCGTTGATGGTTGGGACCAGGGTGGCGCATTTCTCCAGGGTGTAGGAGCAGGCCGCTCCGTTCACCTTGACGTTCTTGAGCTTGGCTTGGAGTTCTTCGGCAGTCATCATCTGATGGTTTCCTGGCCTTCCGGAAACCATTCCCGGTCGGTAGTGTTTGCTAAGAAAGTAAAAATTAGCGGGAGAGGGAAGGCAGGGGCAGGGTAATGAGGGCGCCAACGTTCAAATCGCCCTCCGGATCGACTCCGCCGGAGACCTGAGCATCCCATTTCCGCGCCTCCAACGAGGATTGGCGGGCGAAATAGAAGTAGGAACCGGCCGCGAGCAAGGCGGTAAGGCCCGCGGCACCCACGGCCGAGGTAAGTTGCGTGCGATCGCCGGCGGTATAGGCTACGTTCGGACTCCGTGAGGAAAGATGGATTGCGTAGAAGACTCCCCCCACGGCCAGGGATCCCAGAGAGAAAAGCGCGAGGGGCGCGTGTTCACCCATAGCCGGTGAAGGTGAGATGAGTCGGTTCGCCGAAGTCGCTTTCGGGGCGAGAGCCGTAACGTGGGCGGAAGGCGCCTTGGAGGCAAAAGGCGCTTCGGATTCCGGTTCACCAGCCGTCTCGGTGGCAATGACCGGTTGAGACTCTTCCATCATGGTGTTTTGACCGACTAAGGCCACCAAAGGAGATCCGCTCCAGGCGTTTCCCAGGGCCATCAGGCCGAGGGTCGATGAGAAGAGAAGGGAACGGAGGAGCATACCATCGAAAGGTAAGTTAACCCGCCACCCAGTCAAGTGCGGGCCGCGGACTTTGAGCCCAAAGAAGCTAAAGTCCGCAAAGACCTCGGACGAATCTGGGCATCCAGGTCCGATTAAAGCG
>JALYSE010000296.1:0-1114 GCA_030854955.1 Fibrobacterota bacterium
CAATGAGGATACGATGATTCCGTTCGCGGGATCACCCGAGGTCAATGAGTATTCCCGGGTTGAAGCCGAATCCACCTCCACCGTTCCAACCGGCGAAATCGTGCCGTTCCCGGTAACGCTCGAGGTTAACGTGTAGGTCTTTAGGAAGCTTGCTTCCACCGTGATATCCTGCGTCACCGCCAACAGCTTAAAGGATTTCGCCCCATAGGGATTCTTGATATCCACCGAATTCAGCGGCATGGTGTCAGCCAGAATGGTGAGAAGGCGCTGCCCGATCAAAGGGGTAATAGTAAAGGCCGTATCCTTTCCATGCTCGACCTTGATGGTCTTATGATCGTACGCCCCGCCCACGAATCCCTTGATAGTGCCCGTGATCGTGTACACGTTGATATCGAACCCCGCCTTCGCCCGCACCGTCGCCGACTTCACGGTCAATAGGGCCGGGTTCACGGCAGAATCCTGGAAGGTACCGGTGCCTTCGGTCAGCGACCACTTTGTGAAATGGAAGCCCGTCGAATCCGGGCTCTTAACCGTGATGGTCGCGCCCAGGGGAACTTCCAGTGAATCGACCTGGGCCGTCAGAGTGCCTACCACGCGGGTGAAGATGACCTTGGCCTTGCGGACCACCTTCACGTTGTAGACGGACTTGGTGCTGCCGTCCTGGGCGGTCACCTGGATCTTAAAGAGGTTATCGCCCACGATTAGGGCCAAAGCCTTGCTGGATACGCCCGTGGCCACCAGGGTGTCATTGATGGAAATCTTGGCCGCAGGATGGCTGACCGTCGGCGTGAGGGTCACCGAGGCCAGTGCATTGGCCACCGTGTCCGCATAGGCCAGAACCCCGGAAGCGAACGCCGGCTTTAGTGAGAAGCCGACCGCGACCAGATTGGAAAGGGTCGCGTCCGCACTCGGAGCGCGGGTCACGGAAACGGAATAGACTTTTTGCAAACCATCCTGGGCCGTGACGACGATCTTGAAGACATCCAGATTGGTTCCCACCTTCACATCCACAAGGTCGGAAGGTTTGCCCGAAACGGCGGCTTTGCCGTTGATAGCCATGCTGGCCGCGGTATCGGAAGTGGTAGCGTTGATGGTGACCTTACTGTCCGTATAC
>JALYSE010000296.1:1124-4676 GCA_030854955.1 Fibrobacterota bacterium
TACGCGACGACCAGGGAGTAGAAGATGGTCACCGGCTTGAAACCCGGAGAAAGGACGCCGGCCGAGGGAATCAAGGCATTCAATTCGTTGTTGGACTTGGACGGAGACTTGGTAGTGACGCTCATGGTGTCTTCATCGCTGAGGCCATCGTCATCGGTGACCTTGACCACGATTCGGGATGTGCCCGAATCCGCAGGTGCGCGGAGGGTGGTATCCTGTTTTGAGAGGGCGATAAAGGCGCTCCCCGCGATCGAGATTTCACGCTTGACGATGGGTCCGAACTTGTCCGTGCCCTTGGCCTGGAATAGGAAAGGAGAATTGGTAACCACGGTGATGTCGTCGCCGGCATCGGCGACGGGAGGATCGAGAATCACCCGCACCCTTACCGAGTCGGTTCGAAGCTTGCCATTATCATCCCTGACCCGGAGCATGGCGTGGAATTCGCCGACCTTCCTGAAGCGAAAGCCGCCTTTGATTTCGGCGGTGGAGTCGGAGACCTTCACCGTATCGTCGTTCTTGCCGTCGTTGTCATAATCCCAGGCTAGGAAGGCGACCTTGCCGTCCAGGTCACGGGCCCTGGCGACCAAGGGAATGGAGTCGTTGATTGAGATGAGGGTGTCATTGCTGATGGCGATGATTTCCGGAGCCTGGTCGCCGATCTGCAGATTCACCGTGACCACGACCTCGTTTCCTTCGGAATCGCGGACCAGGAAAGCCGCCTTGAAGTCCCCTTGCTTGGTGTACTTGGCGGTTTGCGGAGGCAAGTCCACGCTGGTACCCAGGAAGGGACCCGGCAGGGAATCGTCCCAAATCCCGTCGCCCATGAGATCCCATTTGTACATGACGATGGACCCGAAGGCCTGGGTGGCCTTGGGGGAGAACACGATGGGTACGTTCACGGCAGCGCCATCCTTGGATGCTACGGTCAGAATGGGAGCATCCCGTTTGACATTGACCTTGGCGGAAGCGGTGGCCCCGCCGAACTTCGCCTTGATGGATACGCTTCCCGCGCCGATGGCCGAAACCAACCCCTTGGAGTCGATCTTCGCTACTTTTTCGTCCAAAGAGGTCCAGACCACGGCTTCGCCGGTTCCTTCCGGGGAAACTGTTGCAATCAAGGCGCTGTCCGGCCCACCCAGGAAAAGGTCCATGGAGTCGGGTGCCAGGGAGAGGGTCTTGCCGGCCACGGAGCCCACATGAACGATGAGTTCCGCATTCTTGGAGCTATCCTGTTTCGCGCGGACGCGGATTTTAGCGGTGCCGTTCTTCTGGGGAATCACAAAAACCTTGCCGCCATTGGCTCCGCCGGATAGCTCCAGGGTCACGACGGTCGCGTCGTCCACGGACCATTCGAACGCCTGTTCAGCGAAGGAGGGTTTGATGGTAGCGAGGACTTCGACTCCGGAATCGCCCACCATGAGTTCGAGAACCGCGGGATTGATTTCCACCGAACCGGGCTTGGATCCGGCCAGGACCAGGGTGTCAATCAGGACGGGTCCGCCATTGTCGTCGAATCCACGGGTCTGCTCGACGCAAACGCCGCCGTCCTTGCGGCCCACGATGCGGACCTTGGCCTTGCCGCCCTGGTATTTTTCGGCCGATAGGCCGCTGAGCTGGGAAAGGGAAACGAGTTTGTCGTTGAACAGGGTATCCAAGTCAACCCCGGCGGTGTCTTCCAGGATCACCAACAGGCTGTCGCATTTAGCCCAGGCGCTATCGGCCTTTAGGTCGAACTTGTCCTGGCTGTCCGCCACGTCCAGATGACAGGCCCAGAAAATGGACAATCCGGCCAGGAGGGCCAGGGCTCCGAGTTTATTCAGACCTGCGATGCGCTTGAAAGTTGAAAAGTCGAACATTCGTTCCCACTCGTTTCTGCGGCGGATGTTTTCAATCCGTCGCGCTGGTTCACAACCTAAAATGTGATATTCACCGGCGAATTACCGTGTTCCCTATCACAGTCTGGAACGGACACATCGGCCTGAGGGTCCGGCCATAAAGGCAATTGCGGTGGGGATCCTGTCGCAATGACGTCAGGATCCCGCTCGGGAAATTTAACTATTCCGACCGCTGATCCCCTTAAGACTTCCTTCGCGGAACCGGGGTAATCATGTTATTTCTAGCTCTTGTAGAGGGAAATGGAGGGTACTGGAAGGAAAGTGGTTTCCCGGAGGGCAAAGGCCCGGTTACTGCTGGGCCGTGGTTTCGGAGGGTATCACGATTGTTTTGCCGGTAGGCTCATCCTGGGTATAGATGAAATAGGCGGCGGTGCCGGCTACCGCGACCCCCACTCCCCCCGCGATCCAGAATCCGTTCTTCTTCCAGAAGGGCTGCGTATCCGGCTTGGAGGTCGCGATGGATTCGCTGGAGGGCACGGCCTGGGCCGGTTCCGCTTTTGCGGTTTCGGAGGGGGGCATTGCGCCCCGGGAGGCCTTGTCCGGCATCGAGATCTGGGTGCTGTCCACGCCGAAGCTCTTCTGGCGAGTGACGAACTCTTTGCGGACCTTATCGAAAATGCGGTCGATTTCATCACTCACGAACATGTCCACCAACTCCGCGGAAGGCATCATTTCCAGCAAGCGGTACATGAAGTAGCGGCCCTTTTCGCGCGTCTGGGGATTGGCGGAATAGACCACGGCCAGATGCTTGGCGACAAAGATGCTGTCCGCGCGGGAATAAGTTTTATTGGCGCGATTGAAGCCATCGATGAGCGAGATCACCTTATCAAAATCACCTTCATTATACGCCGCGTGGATGTCTTTCTGGTTCAGGACCACGGCTTTGGGTGCGGTTGCGGCTGCGGGCACTAGCGCTGGCGCTGCCGGGAGAACCGGCTGAGTGGCGAAGGCCAGGAAAAAGGCGAAAGCCAAGGTCTTGGTCATAGGGGAATGTTGGTGTTGCATGCGGTTTCCCGAGCTGGAAATGGTTTTTTTGTACGGCAAGCAAAATCTAATTATTCTGGAACAAAGCCCTAGTCCCGCGTTTGGCGGAAACCGACGATTACGGGGCCCACTTATCCGAAAGGTAGCCTAAAATCCCCAAATAGACGGTCGGTGAAAGGATTCATTCACCTTGGGGCAAAACCACTTTGACTACCATGGTATCCAGACCGCTCAAGCCGTCCGAATCGATCACTCTCAGGATGCACACGAGATCACCGGGCGTCGATGGAGCCATGATGAAGGTTTCCTGTTGCGTCACGTGCTTGAACTCCTGGGAACCAATCTTCCATTCCCGGGTAACGATGGGACCAAATGCGTCCTCTCCCTTGGCGTGGAGATTGATTCGGGTTTCCACCACGACCGTGGTATCCCGGCCGGCATCCCCCATGGGAATATCCTGCAGCACCCGGACCTTCACGTCCGCCTGGACAAAACGGCCATCCCTATCCCACACCCGCAACCGGCACAACCTTGTACCGGAATCGGCGTACACCTTGCCGAAGCGGATCTTGGCCCTGTAACCCTCCAAAGTCGCCGAATCCTCGGGGCGTCCGTCCCCGTCGCAATCCCAGGTGTAGCCGGCCAGGTCGCCGTCCTGATCCATCGCTTCCGC
>JALYSE010000088.1 GCA_030854955.1 Fibrobacterota bacterium
GCGGGATTATACCCTCGTTAGAAGGTCACAATGAGTTCGAGATGAACTCCTTCAGGTCTTTGAATTCATGCAGATTGCCGTACTGCGGAAATTCCTCGCGGATGTTCGCCGGTGCCCGGAAGAAAGTGGCGGCATCGGCTTCCTTGAGCATGTGGATGTCATTGTAGGAATCCCCCGCCGCCAGGGTCCTCAGATTGAGGGAGCGCATGGCCCGGACGGCCATGGCCTTGGCGTTGTCCTGGCGCAGAATGTATTCCAGCCGCTTGGTGGCGGGATTATAGGCGATGTTGTGGCAAAACAGGCTTGGCCGTCCCAGCATCTTCATGAAATGATCCGCGAATTCGGCGAACGTATCCGAGAGGATGATGAGCTGATAACGCTCGCGGATCCAATCGATCAGGTCGCGCGCACCTTCGAAAACCTCCAACTCGGAGATATAGGTCTGGATGTTCTCCAACGTGACGCCGTGCTTTTCGCAGATGTCCAGGCGGCGATCCATCAGTTCCCGGTAGTCCTTGACGTCCCGGGTGGTGAGGTTGAGTTCATCGATCTTGGTGCGACGGGCCACGTGCTGCCAGATCTCCGGGGTAAGCACGCCTTCCATGTCCAAACAAACGACTTTCATGGGGTTTGTTCCGGGTTAGAGATCGAATTCGCCCGGGGGCTGAGCGCCCGGACCCGTGGGCGGCACGATGGTGCCGAAATTGCGTTCATAGCGGCCGAGATTCTCCTGAAGGGTCGCAATCAGGGATTTGGCATGCATCGGAGTCATGATGATGCGGCTGTATACCTTGCCCTTGGGGGGGCCCGGCAGAAGGCGTGCGAAATCGATCACGAATTCCGAGGGGGAGTGGGAAACGAGCACCAGGTTGGAATAGATTCCTTCCGCGGCCGCCTCCGACAACTCGATGTTGATATGCTGCTGCTGATTCTGGCTCTGATCGTCAAATTCGCTGTTGGGCGCTACCATGATATGGCTCCGGAGGGCGCCGCTCCGACGGAAGCCCGATGGGAAATATAGTATAGGTCGGAGCGGATTCGCCCGGTAGGTCCGGCCCTGGAAGGCGCGAAAGGAGGATTCCCGGTTGCGATGGCGAGGCTGCCATCGAGGCTATCGTCGCTTTCAGAAATAGAGGGGGGACGCGGCTCCCCGCTCGAGGCTCAGAGCGCTCAGGTGCTGGCCGTACGTCCTGCCGATGCCGGTGTCGATGCAGTACATCCTTTCGCCATAAAGGGGCAGGATTCGCCCCGCCTGGTCCGGATCGATGCACGATGTAGGCGTATGCCCCACCACCATGCGTTCGCAACCGTGGTACTTAAGCACCTCATCCAATTCGCGCTTCCGATCGTCCGTGGGCTTCAACGTGAACTCGCGATTCCACTGCGGGCCGTCCCGCTTGAGCATGATATCCTTGGCGGCACCGGGAAGACCGGCGTTCGCGCCGGGAGGGCCATCGTCCGAAAGCGCGCTGCGGACCCTATCGTTCAGGGTTTCCAGGGGCATGAAACCGTGATTGCGGTTGAGGCCGCCATGCACAAACAGGGAGCCGTTGATGGATACCGCGGAGTCGTGCCCCAGGAGCCAACTCCCCACCTTACCGTAAGGGGACAGGGCCGCGCGGAACTCCTTGCAGCCCAGCATGTCGAGACGCTTGCCGAGCTTGGGATCAAGGACCGGGTGGCTTTCTTCGAGCAGATCCTGCCCGGCAAAATCCTGGAACTCTTCCAGGGTGTTGTAGATGAGAAGGCCGCTCATGGACATGGCCTCGTGGTTGCCCAGAAGGACATGCACGTGCGATCCGAATTGGGGCGCCTCCGACTCCAACCGTTTGAGAAGATTGAAAATCTTACCCGGCTCCCCGCCCCTTCCCAGAATATCGCCCAACTGGACCAAGTGCGTGTCCCTAGCCTTCCAGCGGCCGGCCTTGTCCAGGATGCCCGCTTCGCGGAGAATCCGCTTGAAGCCCGCGAAATTTCCGTGCAGGTCCCCGATGGCGAGAACGCGGCTTACATCGGAAAAAACGCATCGGGACATGGTTCTTTGGCCCTTTTGGGGTATACAGAAGACAGTATAGGGGAAGGGATGCGGAGGTTCCAGTGCTATCGTCCGGGTGCGCCCATTTTCTAGATTATTAACCATCACCGGTCACCCAAAGTCCTATATTTCCGGGCCCGGAATGAACCAGGGAAGGCTTATTTCAGAGTCTGGCAGGGATCATTACAAAAAGGCGGTTCGGGTTGGAACGTATTAAGGAAGAATGCGGTCTCATGGGCGTTTTCGGAGGCCCGGAAGTCACGCGCCGCGTGGTGATGGGCCTTTATTCGCTCCAGCACCGCGGCCAGGAGAGCGTCGGAGTCGCGACCACCAACGGCGAAAACATCCGCGTCCTCAAGCGCATGGGCCTGGTCACCGAGCTCAACCGTGAGGAAAAGGAAATCGAGTCGATGACGGGCATCGCCTCCATCGGCCACGTGCGCTATTCCACCACCGGCAATTCCAACATCAACAACGCCCAACCCATGCTCGTCGCGACCAAGCGCGGCCAACTGGCCGTCGCGCACAACGGCAACATCGTCAACGCCCCGGAAATCCGCAAGCGCATGGAAGAGGACGGCAGCATCTTCCAAAGCACCTCGGACACGGAAATCATCCTCCATCTGATCGCCCGCTCCAAGAAATCCACCCTCATCGAAGCGATCTCAGAGACCCTGGCCCAGCTCACCGGTTCCTTTTGTCTGGTCTTCCTCACCGAGAAGGAGATCTACGTAGCCCGGGACGGCTATGGAATCCGGCCTCTCTGCCTGGGCCGGCTGGATAAGACCTGGGTGGTGGCTTCGGAAACCTGCGCGCTCGATCTACTCGGCGCCAGCTATGTCCGGGACATCAAACCTGGCGAGCTCTGCCGCATCAACGACAATGGCCTGGAATCCGTGCAGTTCACGTCCAAGCCGCACAAGGCCCATTGCATTTTCGAGTTCGTCTACTTCTCAAGGCCGGACTCCCGCATCTTCGAGGAAAGCTGCGACAAGATCCGCCGCAAGATCGGCAAGGCCTTGGCCAAGGAACATCCTTCCCAGGCGGACGTGGTCATCTCGGTGCCGGACTCCAGCAACACCGCCGCCCTTGGTTACGCCCAGGAAGCGGGCATCCCCTTCGACATCGGTCTGCTACGGAACCACTACGTGGGCCGCACCTTCATCGATCCGTCCCAGAACGTGCGCGAACAGAAGGTGAAGCTCAAGTTCAACACCATCGCCGGCGTGCTCCGCAACAAGCGCGTGGTCATGGTGGACGATTCCATCGTGCGCGGGACGACCCTCAAGTTCCTCACCAAGATGCTCCGGGACGGGGGCGCCAAAGAAGTGCACATCCGCATCAGTTCGCCTCCGGTGATGAACCCGTGCTATTACGGCATGGACTTCCCTTCCAAGACTGAGCTTATCGCCTCCAACCTTACCAAGGAAGAGACCCGCAAGCTCCTGGGCGCCGACAGCCTGGAATACCTGAGCATCAAAGGCCTCCTGGCCACGGCTCCCGGCGGCGCCGAGAACTATTGCGCGGCCTGCTTCGACGGCAATTACCCCGAGCAGATTCCCCAGGGGAGCACCAAGTTCAGATGTGAGTGAGGATTCGTCAACCCGCGAATCCGCGGATCTGTTCCTCCTCCAGGATGAATAGGTCGCGTCCCTTCTTCCGCAACAACCCCTTCCGCCCCCAGGCCGCGAGCGTGCGCGACACCGATTCCCGCGTGGTGCCCGCCATCTCCGCCATAAACTGCTGGGTGGGGCGATTGCGGATGAGCACTTGCATCCCTCCCGCTTCGCGCTGACGCACGCCTTTCTCTTCCATCAGGCCCAGGATGGCCCCGGCCACCCGCGCGTGCATGGGACGGTAGGAAAGGCCCATCACCTTGCGGTTGCTCTGTCGTAACCGGCGGTTCATCTCCACCAGCAGGGCGAAAGACATTTGCGGGTATTCCCGCAAGTGCCGGCGGAAATCATCGCGACGCAATAACATCAGACGCGTAGGACGCACGGCGCGGGCCGTGGCCGCGCGCGGAGACTCGTCCAGCAAGGACATCTCCCCAAAGAAATCCCCGGGCTGAAGGGTCGCCAGCACCGTCTCCTTGCCGTCCTGGGTCTCCAGGACCACCGCCACCTCCCCCTCGGCGACAATGAAGAAATGCCCGCCGGCGGGATCGTCCGCGTGGACGATGGCGGAGCCGGAAGTGTAATGACGCTCTAGCAGGGATTCGGACACCCGGCGCATTTCGGCCTCGGCAAGCACGGAAAACATGTCGACCCGCTTCAGAGCCTCGAAGCGGCGATCGGCGGAAAGGACCGAAGCGATGGGCCGCATGGGCCGGGCCTCGGGGGACTGCGCAGCCCCGGCTTTGGCGACGGATGAAAGGGATGCGGTGACTGGAGTCGAATTCGATGCGTACATGGTATCCTCCTGGGTTAGATGCAGAGGAAGATACTTCGGCTTAGGGCCGAGGTTTGCGATCGTGATCACGCGATCGAGGCCTTTTCCAGTGACCCTCCTCACCTTTTCCCGTTGGTCGGGCGCTCCCACGCCTTCGACCCCATGCATTCCAACACCCCCCAAAACCCCGTCTTGATACGGTCCTGCATGGGTCAGGCACTGGTAAAAGGTGGACCCGGACCTCCCCTCGCCGCCCATTCCTGCCCATCCCCATAATGTCGAAAAACTCCACTACAACCCGCTGACCATGGTCAATGACGGCAACTGCCTGACCGTCGGAATCGGCGGCGATGCCCTCCTGGGCGACTCGCGGCGGCAGGCGTCGACAGGATGGCCGGCCGCCGGACCGAAAAACAAGCCGGAGCATCCTGGAATCCAGGGTGCTCCGTTTTTTTGAGGGGGAGGGAAAGTTGGTGGTCGTTGTAGGATTTGAACCTACGACCCCATCGATGTGAACGATGTACTCTAACCAGCTGAGCTAAACGACCAAGATGCAGAAATATAATTCACCGGCACCCATCTCTCAATGAATGGAACGGATGTCGTGGAATTCCCCGCTTTTCAGCCCCATAAGCCGTTCGAAAGCTTCCAGCATCCGGGGGGCAAGAGAATCCGGTTCCGGCATATCAGGCGTCCCCGCGGCCATTTTGAGCCGGTCCACGGTCGGAAACCGGGGGTCTGCGGGTAAGGCCCGCATGTGCGCTTGCATGGCCGTATCCACAATCCCCGGCGCCAGGGCTGAAAAATGGGTCCCGGGCCGTTCCGCCGCGTAGAGCTTCATCATCATGTTCAGGGCGGCCTTGGAAAGGGAATACCCGTTCCAACCGCGCGAGCCGCTGACGGCGGCCCCCGAAGAGATGGCGACCACCTGGGTCACCTCCCGGTTACCGGAGAATACAGCGTCGAGGACGGGTTTGTTCGCCCACAGGTTTACGTCCATGATACGGCGCATCCGTTCCAATGGCGTTTCCCCCATGTCCCCGATTTCCCCCAGGACCCCGGCGTTCAGGATCGCGACATCAATTCGGGGGACGCCCTCCAGCAGTCGTTCCACCGCCGGTGCGATTTGCTCCAGGCCCGAGAGATCGACGGAAGCGAAATGGAATCCGGACCGGTCGGATAATCCCTTTGGCTCGCGGCGACTGAGGCCGTAAACACGGGCACCGTCATCGAGATAGGCCTTTGTGAGGCCGAGCCCCAGGCCGGAGCTGACGCCGGTGATAAATACGGTTTGTTGCATGGGATCAAGATACTCTCTCGGCGGAACCCGCCCAACGATCCAGTGTCGGCTATCCTTCGCGTTCCGGTATCAAAAACGGCTGCGGTTTTGGCGATAGCCCACCTGTCCGGATCCCGAAAGCGACTTGGCCGACTCCACCAAAGTGATGAACTCGGCCCGGTGGCCGGCGATATCGCGGCCGCGGGCTCCCCGTGCCAAGTCCGCGACCTTGTCCAGGTCCAGGTTGCCACTGTATTGCGAGCCACGGAGCAGAAGACCGAAACCGGCGGCGGCGGCGGAGAAGCGGAAGTTCTCGGAGGCGACCTGCCAGGCCACGTCGCGATTACGGAGGGTGCGGCTCAACAGTTTGCTGGTGGTGCCGCTGGGCTGTTTGTAACGAAACTTCACGGTGAGCAGTTCGCCATTGGCTTCGTTCCGGCTTCCCCAGTTCCAGCCCCGGCGGGGGGACCCCTTGTCCTGGTATTTCAGAGGGTCGATATCGGGGCGGTTGAGAGCGACGGCGGGCACGATTTCATAGAGGGCCGTGACGTTGGTTCCGGCTCCGAGTTCCCCCGCGTCCTTGCGGTCGTCGTTGAAGTCCCGGGCGGCAAGCATACGGTTCTCATATCCCACCAGGCGGTAGGACTTGACCAGGGCGGGATTGAACTCAATTTGCAGCTTCACGTCCTTGGCGATGGCATAGAGGGTTCCCGTCATCTTTTCGACCAGCACCTTGCGGCCTTCGTTGATATTGTCGATATAGAAGTAGTTGCCGTTGCCTTTGTCGGCGATCTGTTCCATCTTGGAATCCTTCAGGTTACCGGTGCCGAAGCCGAGCACAGACAGGAACACGCCCGTCTTGCGCTTCTCTTCGATGAGGCGGATCAGCTCATCATTGGAGGAGACACCCACGTTGAAATCGCCGTCGGTGGCGAGGATCACCCGGTTGCTGCCGTCCTTGATGAAGCTTTGCTTGGCGGCATGATAGGCCAGCATCAGGCCCGCGCCGCCGGCGGTCGATCCCCCCGCGTCCAGGCGGCCCAAGGCTTCGCGGATGGTTTCCTTGTCCGAACCGGAGGTGGGCGGCAATACCATGCCTGCAGCGCCGGCATAGACCACCATGGAGATCCGGTCCTGGGGACGGAGTTGATCGATGAGCATGTTGAAGGCGTTTTTGAGTAGGGGCAGCTTGTCAGGCGTCGCCATGGATCCGGAGACGTCAATCAGGAAGACCAGGTTATTAGGGGGGAGTTTTTCGTTTTCCATGCGACGGCCCTGCAGACCGATATGGACCAGCTTGGTCTCGGGATTCCAGGGGGTCGTAGCGATTTCGGTGGTGATGGAGAAGGGATCGGAGCCGGAAGGCTGGGGATAATTGTAATCGAAGTAATTGATGAACTCCTCGATGCGTACGGCGTCGGCGGGTGGCAGCTGTCCTTCCTGGATGAAGCGGCGGGTATTGGAATAGGCGGCTCCGTCCACGTCGATGGAAAAGGTGGACAGGGGGTTCTCCTTGGACGTCAGGAAGGAGTTCTCATAGCTGGGGGCGTATTCCTCGGAGTTGGGACGATGGGTAGGAGGGGGCGGGCAGCGATAGCAATCCTGGTCGTGACGGTAGGACTCGTTTTCCTGGATGGACTTATCCTCGGGAGCCCGGTAACTCCGGGCGGACGGCTGGGAGCTGCGGATGGGCGGGGCGGCGGGGGCCGCCTGTTTGGCCATCGGCAAAGGAAGATTTCCGGAGGCGCCTCGGGCGATTTCCGGCAGGCTCGTCACGCCCTCGGAAGCGTTATCCAGGATGTAGACTGCGGAAGGATTGTCCAGCCATCCCACTACCTCCTGCTCTTTCAAATCCTGGCCGGCGGCCTTCGCTTTCTTTTCGTCCTTGGAAGCGGGTTCGTGCGTTGAGATGGCGGTGGTGTCCCTCTCGGCATCCGGAACTACTTCGGCCTTTTTTATCGTACAGGCGAAGAGGACGGTTGCGGAGCAGATAGCGGCGGCAAGACGGGCGGGCTTTGACATGATGGGTTCTCCTTGGGTTCGGTGTTAGGACCGGCAGGGGGTTCGTCCCGGCCGCGTTTTTCCTTAAGACCGGAGGTTCCCGAAAAAGTTCCCGGGGGGACAAAAATATTTCGGGCCGCCCCGAATGGAGGCGGCCTGATGCCGGGAGTTTGGGTTTCTTTGGGTTTGTCGCCGCTTGGCGCTATTTCCCGGGCGGCAGCATGCGGAGAAGCACGTGGGCGGGGATGTCCGGATGCGCCGAGGACAATCTTCCCTGGCGCTCCACCCCGCCGTAACGTTCCAGGTACGGGCCGACCTCGCCGAACGCCGATGACGGCAACCGCAGCATGTAATGCGGTTCGTCCCTGCGCGGCGAGGAAATCACTTCGGCTCCCATTGCCTTCAGGCCGGCAAGTATCGCCGCGGTATCCTTCACGGTGCGCATGCGCACCGTGAACCCGGGCTTGGTTTCGGTTGCCGTCACCCCGGAATCCTTTTCTTTACTATCCTCGGACATCGCATTGGTTTTGGGACGGTCCTGCCTGGCGGGTACGCCGGCTTCGGACTTTGCGACCGCAGGGGCGGACGCGGGCGCCGTGGGCTTTGCTCGCGCCAAAGTTCCGGTTTCGTTCTGCGAACCTGGGATAATTCGCCTTTGAGCTTGGCCCGGGTCGGGCGCAGCTTCTGCTTGGGAAGTGGCCATGGGAGTCGACCGGGGAGGGGGCTGAGCCATTTTCTCCATCAGTTCCACAGGCATGTCGCCGGAGGTATGGGAGGATTTTTTCGCGACCCGCGGGGCTTTCGTAAGTCCGTGGTTTTCCGATCCCTGGACGGGCGATTCCGTTCGCGCATCGGATCCAGCGCCCTTCCCTTCCGGTTCCGCCGCAGACCCTGCCGTATCGGGCGAGGGAACCATGGGAACCGGGGCATCGGGTACAATAGGAACATACGACTCCAGGGCGGGTTCCGATACGATTCCACCGCTCTGGTAGAGGTAGGTCGAAATCACGGTGATGCCTAAAACGGTCAGGACCGCGATTTGCAGAGGCACCGCGCGCCAGGGCCGCATGAAACCCATCAAGGCCCTTTTCCAGGGCGAAGGCTGGGGCAGACGCGCGCGAACATTGGCCAGGAAGTTCGCCGGGGCCTTCACCGGTTCCAGACCCGACATCTCCGTGAAATAACCGCGCGCAATTTCCACTTCCCGGCGGCAATCAGCGCAGATCCGCAAATGGGCGTCGACCGAGGCGCTCGCGGTTGCGTCCAACCCGCCTTCGGCGTAATCACAAAGTATATCGCCGTCCAGATGCTTATCCATCGCCCTTACCCATCCACAACATCGCCAATAGTATCGGCAGAAAATACTCCCGCAGCCATTCCTGCAATTGCCGCCGGCCCCGGTTGAGCCGGGATTTCAGCGTGCCGGGATTGAGCCCCGTGGTTTCCGCGATTTCCTCGTAGGACCGGCCCTCCACGTCGCGCAGCACCACCAGGATGCGTTGATCCTCGGGAAGCTTGGCGATGGCCGCCTCGATGCGCTCTCGCTTGCCTTTGGCTTCCAGCACCTGGGCCGGGGAAGGGGCAGAGGGCGCGCCATCCGCCTCCGCCGCGTCGAGATCCCTGTTCCGCCGCGACTCCCGGTAAGACTGCGAAACGAGCCGGTTCTTGCAGGTGTTCACGGCGATACGGTAGACCCAACTGGAAAACCTGGCCTCCATTCTGAAATTCTTGAGACCCTGGTAGACCTTTACGAAGGTCTCCTGAGCAACATCTTCGGCCTCGTCCCTGTCCCCCGACATCAAGCGCAGGCACAGTCCGAAAACCCGATTCTTGTGCTTCAGCACCAGGCGGTTGAAGCCCTCTTCCTTGCCGGATTTGAATGAATCGATCCATTGAAAATCCTCTGCGTCTCCAGGCTCCATCGCCTCGGAAAGCCCCCTTGCAGCGGTTTCCGGTCCGGAAGGTTCGGCTCGGTTGGCGCCTCCCGTGCCGGAAAACGGCGTCATGGGCATACCTTGCGGGGCGCGGCCTGCATGTTAGACAGGATGTCCGCGGAAAAGTTCCCCGGGCGGGGAAAAGCGGAGGGATACCGGCAAAACAGACGGTTTCAGAGGGGATCCCCGGCCTTGACCCAATAGAATTGCGTCACTCCCTGGACCAGGCCCTGCAGTTGCTTCGCATCCGTGCCCACGGACTTGGCGGCGGAGTGCAATGCCGTGGTTTCGATGTCCAGGGAAAGGAATCCGGATTTGTCGATCTGGCCGGATCCGGCTCCGAGCAGAGTCTGGGAGATATCCCAGCGCTCGGTCGTCAGCGAGCCGGAACTGTCGAAGACGGATGCTACAGCCTTTAGGTCCGCCTGGGTCGGGCGCCTGAAAGGCTTCCCCAGCTTTCCCAGCGAATCGATCTGCGCCTGGGTAGGTATCCCCCCGGTTACGGTCACCTTGCCCCCCCGCAGTTCCGCGACGCCCACCCAGTTGCTGGCATCGGCCATGGCGGAGTCTTCCGCGATGAACACGGAAATCCAATCCGTTTTGGGAAAGGAACGATGCAGGGCCTTGAGCGCCCCGTATCCCGTGGGCGCGACCTGTTCGGGCTTGATGCCGTAAGGGGTGATGGCGATGGCGAGCACGGGACGTCCGCCTTTACCATCCTCCACGACCTTGATGTGGGTGTTCTCCACGTATCCTTGGAGCTTTTCCGGGGGGAAGAGATCCTGCCCTTGGGAGGCTTTGCGCTCCGGGGACCGGAAGATACCCAAGGCGACGCCGCCGACGGCGGCCATTACGGCGAGGATGATCACTTTCTTATCCAAGAAGGCCTCCTAATGCGGATGGTGGGGATGGTTGCATAAATCTAGTAACCTGGAAACCCAGAGTCCGGTTTCCGCCGGGGGAGGCTAAGGGGTTCAGGAATCCCCGTGGAATTCTCTGGGGGATTCCCCGGCATGGTCGCGGGCGACCAACTCGTCCCAGAGCGCATCGACCTGTTCGGCGAGGTACTCTTTTGTGGTTTCGTTCTTGATAACGAAATCCGCGTGCTGGAGTTTGGACTGTTCCGGGATCTGGCTATCGATACGCCGCATCGCCTCATCCTCGGTGAGGCCGCTCCGCTCCATCAGGCGCACCAAGCGCACCGGCACCGAAGCGGAAACGAATACCAGATAGTCGACTTCCTTGGCGAACCCCAGTTCCACGATCAGGGCGGCGTCGAGCACCAAGCGGTTCATGACGCGCTGGGAGGATCGTATGCGCTCGCGGATGGCTTGGACCAGGGAAGGGTGGACAATGCGGTTGAGGGCCGCCATGGCCTCCGGCCGCCCGAATACGAGACTGCCGAGCTTCTTGCGGTTGAGCGTACCGTTGGACCAGACTACATCCTGGCCGAATTCGGCTCCCAGTTGCTGCACCAAGGCGCGATCATAACCGTACAACTCATGGGTTACGGTATCCGCATCCACCAGGGCGCAGCCTTTTTGTTGAAGCAGGCGGGCGGTTTCGGATTTGCCGCTGGCGATGTTGCCGGTGACTCCGAGGATCAAACGGGCCATATAGCTGCCTCTCCATTCGTTTTCGTTCGCGGAATTCCATCCATGAAAGGCCCCGTGATCTTTTTCTTAATAAGGCGCCGACAGGGCACGGTTAATTATCTGGGACATCGATTACGCCAGACTTCAGCCATGGGCTTCCAGCCAGTTGGGGCCGGTGCCGATTTCCACCACCAGGGGCACTTCCAGCTGCATGGCGCCCTCCATCTGGGCTTTGATGAGCCTGGACGCCTCTTCCACGTCCGGCTTGGCGACCTCGAAGACCAGTTCATCGTGTACCTGCAAGAGCATGTCGCAGCGCAGGGGCCTGGTTTCGAGTTCATGATGGATGCGGATCATGGCGATCTTGATCAGGTCGGCGGCGCTTCCCTGGATGGGGGTATTGGCCGCGATCCGCTCCGCGTTTTCCTTCATCATCCGGTTGTCCGAAAGGAGATCGGGCAGGTAACGGCGGCGGCCGGACAGGGTCTCCACGTACCCGAGGCTTCGGCCCTTGTCCACCGTCGAGGTCATGTATTTCTCCACCATGGAATAGGTGGAGAAATAATTGTCGATGAACTTGGCCGCCTCGGCGCGCGGGATGCGCAGCTGGGAAGCCAGGCGATGGGAGCCCATGCCGTAGAGCACGCCGAAGTTCACCACCTTGGCGCTGCGGCGCATTTCGCCCGTGACCTCCGCTTCCGGAACCTTGTACAGAATGGCGGCCGTGCGGGTATGGATATCGATGTTCTGTCGGTAGGCTTCGCGCAGAGTAGGATCTCCGCTCAGGTGGGCGAGCAGGCGGAGCTCAATCTGGGAGTAGTCCGCGCACAAGAGGACATGGTCCGGAGACGAGACCGTGAAGCATTTTCGGATGAGCCGCCCCGATTCCGTGCGGATGGGGATGTTCTGCAGATTGGGGTTGATGCTGGAAAGCCGTCCCGTGGCCGCGATGACCTGGGAATAATTGGTATGCACCCGGCCCGTCTTGGGGTGCACCATGAGCGGGAGAGCTTCCACGTACGTGTTCTGCAACTTGGTGCTTTCCCGGTGGTCAAGCAGCTTGGAGATGATCTCATGCTCGCCCTCCAGTTTGGAAAGCACGTCCGCGTCGGTGGAATAACCGGTCTTGGTCTTCTTGCCGGTCTTGAGCCCAAGCTTTTCGAAAAGGATGACCTGGAGCTGGTTGGGGGAGCCGATGTTGAACTCCTCCCCGGCCAGTTCGTGGATCTCTTTTTCCAAGCGGATGATTTCTTCCCGGAGGCGCTCGGATAGGATCTTGAGGGCCTCCACGTCCAAGGTGATGCCCCGGCTTTCCACCGCCAAGAGCACGGGAAGCAGGGCCATCTCCATTTCGAAGAACAGATCCAGCAGGTTCTTTTCCTTGAGTTCCTTCTCGTAGTGCTCCCAAAGGCGGAAGGTCATGTCCGCATCCTCGGCCCCGTAGGTACAGGCGTCGGCGATGGGGACCTCGGAGAAGTTCTTCTGCTTGTTGGCCGCGCCGCGGCCGCCTTTCCCGATCAACTGTTCGATGGGAATCATGCCATGGCCGAAATGTCTCAAGGCGAGATCGTCCAAGGAGAGCTGGCGCTCTCCGGGATTGGCCAAGTAGGCCGCCACCATGGTGTCCACCAGCTTGCCGGGCCGCTCGATGTCGGCGGGAAGCAGGCCATGACGCGCGAGGATGGGCAAATCGTACTTGGCGTTGTGGAATAGCAGGCGCTTGGAGTAATCGTCCAGGATGGGCTTAAGTACCCGTTGTACCTCGGCCAAGGGGAGATTGTTCCCTTCCTTGTGCCCCACCGGCAGATAGAATCCGGCGCAGGATCCGATGGACAGGCAGACGCCCACCAGGGAAGCGATTTTGTTGTCGAGATCGGTCGTTTCCGTATCCACGGCGATGAGGGCTACGGCCTTGAGGCGCGTGCCCAGGGCTTCCAAGGCCTTCACGGTGTCGATCAACTCGTAATGGACATCCGGCGGCGGCGCGACCGGGCCGCCCGCGGCTGCTTCGATGGCTTCCGCCAAGACCGGGACGATGGACGCGCCCTTGGTGCCGGCGACCAGCTTGAGAAGGGATTTGAGTTCCCATTCGACCAGGAACGCGGAGGTGGCCTCGGCGTTGATCCCCGGGTACCGCAGGTCGTCCACGCCCAGGGGCAGATCCAGCTTACAGTTCAGGGTTACGAGCTTTTGGGAGAGGAAGGCGTTCTCTCGATCGTTCTTCAGGTTCTCCCGCAGGCCTTTCTTGGAAATGTTTTCCACGTTCTGGTAGATGCGGTCCAAGGTGCCGTAGGTTTCGATCAGTTCCACCGCGGTCTTGGGTCCGATCTTAGCCACGCCGGGCACGTTGTCGGAGGCGTCTCCGATCAAGGACAGATAGTCCACGATGCTTTCCGGAGGCACGCCCATCTTCTCTTTGACTTCCTTGGCGCCGACCGTCAGGGAATCCACCTTGGCCTTGCCTAGGTCGAATAGGAAGATGTTGTCCCCCACCAGTTGCATCATGTCCTTGTCGCGGGTTACGATGAACACTTGCATTCCCCGATCGCGGGCATCGCATGCCAGGGTGGCCATCACGTCGTCGGCCTCGTAGCCTTCCAGCTCCACGGTGCGCAGCCCCGTCTGCGCGACGAAGGCGTCGATATAGGGAAGCTGGCTCTGCAGGGAGTCCGGCATGGGCTTCCGGTGGGCCTTGTATTCCTTGTACAGTTCGTGCCGGAAGGTCCGCTTGGGTAGATCCTTGACGAAGGCGATATGGGTGGGTTTGCATTCGCAAATGAGACGCAGGGCGTGGGAGGCGAATCCGAAGATGGCCGAAGTCTCCTGGCCCTTGGAGTTCTTTAGGGGGTTGTTGATGAAGGCATAGAAGGACCGGTAAGCCAGGGCGGAAACATCGATGAGGTAGAGGCTATCCATGCTTTTGGTTCCATCGGAGTCGGGTGTCGAATGGGTCGGGAACCGGGCGCGGGGAGACCGGCGTTCAGGCCGGCCTCTCCGGAGAGATTAAAGGGTGAACCTGGAAGTGATGGGATCTTTCTCATTGGACCCGTCCAGACTCTTGGGTTCCGAAGTCCCGGATTCCGAAGTCCCCTGTTCCGCGTCCTTCGATTCCGCGTCCTTGATGTCCTTGGACACGACCCTGGCTTTCGCTTCCGCCGGCACCGACAGGGCCTGGGTGGCTTCCAGACTCAGGGCCACGGCTTCTTTGATGCGCTCCACGGCCTGATCCATGCTCAAGGGCAGCTTGGTAGAGGCGAGCACGCCTTCGGCCTGGAGGCGCAGAAAAAGCCGGGGGATGGCCGGCAGGGTGACCGTGGCCAGTTTCAGGATATCATCGTTGGAAAGAACCTTTTGAGGATCATCGATCATCAACAGCCGGCCCTCGCCCAGCACGGCGACCCTATCGGTCAGCTCCAGGATGTCTTCCAAGCGATGGGAGGACACAATGATGCAAAGCCCGCGGCTCTTGAGCTCCTTGAGCGTGGAAACCGCGTCCTTGACGCCCACGAAATCCAGGTCGGACAGGGGTTCATCCAGCAACAGGATGGACGGGTCCGCGATCAGAGCCATGGCCAGGGCAATGCGACGGCGCTCCCCGCAGGACATTTCGTCCAGATACCATTCCTTGGCCTGCTTCATGCGGACCAGCTTGAGCACGAAATCCACCTTCTCGCGGATGACGCGGCCTTCGTAACCCATGAGGCGGCAGGCGCGGGCCAGTTCGTCCTCGACGGTGGGGCCCACCAACTGGCTTTCCGGGTTCTGCTCCACCAGGATCACGAACTCGTTCAGCTTTTTGTTGGAAAACTCCTCGATGGCGCGGCCATTGTAATGGATGGAGCCGTCGGTCTTATCCATGTATCCCGCCAGGATCTTCATCAGGGTGGTCTTTCCGGCGCCGTTGGCACCGACCAGACCTACGATTTCACCTTGATGGAGATCCATGGAGATCTTATCCAGCGCGTTGTTGCCCGCAGGATAGTTGAAAACAACGCTTTCGAGGGTCGCAACCTTTTTCATCTCGCTCATTTCATTCACCTCTGACCTGTTAGGGCTTCGCCAACCCCGATTTTACCGTCATCACAGTCGAAGCCCCTTCGGAAATTAGGAAATAAATCTCTATTTTGCTTGTTTGGGCCCTTTCGGGGGGGAAATCCACGCCGCCTGAAGCCCGTCCCAGAGGCCTTGGCGGCATAGTCCGGAAACGGCCAGGAAAGCGGGGCGGTTCCATGAACGAGGTCGCTATCATTTCAAACATCTCAAATCGGTGCCAGGTCAAGGTTTGTGGCATCCGCGAACCGGCCGACGCTGCGGCCATGGACGCCCTAGGGGTGGACTGGGTCGGTTTCAACTTCCATCCCGGCAGCGCGCGCTTCCTAACGCCCGAATCGGCTGCGCCCCTGATACGCCGCCTGGGCCGCCCAGCCCCGGTCGGGGTGTTCGTGGATGCCGATCCGCAATGGGTGATCGACGTCGCGGCTTATACGAAAATCCGTTTCGCGCAGCTGCACGGCGAGGAGGATTGGGACTATGTGCGGCGGATGCCCATCCCCGTCATCAAAGCCATACCCCATACCCGCCTGGCCGACCTGGGAGGCTTGCGGGAGGGACTCGAGGCCGCGATCAAGCGCGGCGAGCCGTCGCCTGTGGCGTTTTTCCTGGTGGATACCCAGGCCGGCGGCAAGGGGTTCGGCGGAAGCGGCAAGACTTTCGATTGGACCCTTTTGAAGAGGCATCCCCTACCCTTGCCTTATTTTCTGGCAGGGGGGCTTGGTCCGCATAACCTGGCGGAAGCGCTGGACGCAGGGGCGCCATTCGCGGTGGATTTGAACAGCAAGGTCGAGACCGCGCCGGGGATCAAGGATTTGGAGAAGATCAAAGCCTGCATGGGGATCGCCAAGACCCGTACCTGATTCGATTTGGCGGCGATCCTATCCGCCAGTGGCCCCAGGCTTCGCGGCGGTGGCTCCAATGCGTACGAACCTCAACGCGGTGACGCCTCGTCCACCACCTTGAGGACGAACACCACGGAAGTGTCCCGGGTCTTGACCCTGATTTCCCGGGCGCCTCTGCTTTCCCCGTCGGCCAGGGAATCCTTGGCCAGGGGTGAAACCCGGAAATGGACCGACAGGACGCGGCCGCCGGAATTGAGCGCCCCTTTTTCCATGGTTACGCTGGGAGGTACCGTGACAGTTACGCTGTCCAGGTGGCGGCCGTATAGGAAGAACTGGCGTTTCTCGGCGAGGACGGTGGCCTCGGGCACCAGCCGCCACTCGGGATCAAGGCGCGGAGCCGGTTTGGATTCGAACCAGGAACAGGACGCGAGCAGGCAGACCACCGTCAGGCAGGCGGCCTTAAAAGCTGTCGGGCGCGGCTTCGGCATGGGACGGAGCATTGGGAGGAGCATTGGGTGGGGCATGGGGT
>JALYSE010000297.1 GCA_030854955.1 Fibrobacterota bacterium
CTTGGCCAAGGCCACGGCTCGCTCCTTAAACTTCCCATCAAATACTCGTTTTTTCTCGTTTGACATTGGACTCCATTCCCAGGTAAATGTACCTGAAGGTTGTGTCCGGTGTCAGGGGGACAGTTCACAGCTATTTTGACAAAACAGGCCATTACGTTGTGCGGAATAACAAGTCCGGTAACATTGTTCAAGTATCAAATAAAAATGATCCAAATTGGGTGCCCGATCCGAGCTTCAAGCCGTAACTAGGAGAACGAAAATGAAATTAATAAACGAATTGATTAAGGAGTTCAGTCCACCTGGTATTACGCGGGGCGGCGTTTTCTTCTTGCCTTATCCGAAAGCCTTGGCATTCATTGATGAATTCGCCAAAAACAAGCTTGTCAATTTTGGTGTGGAAGGATTCCTTCTTATACCAGGGAAGGATCAAATCATGGCAAAGTGGGATATGATAGCTGATTTTTCCGAACCTTTGGAAAAATTTCTTACCTGGGAAGAGAAGGTTGAATATTCGCACTATGCTTCCCATAAGTTTTTAAAAGAGCTAATTGCGGAAGGAAAAGATATTGAAAAAAATGTCTTTAACTTCTGCATAGTTTCCAATGAACGTTGTGAAGATATGGAGAAGTAGGTTATCGAGGGTTAAAGTGGGGTCGCGGGACCCTACCCGCGAAACCAAATCAGGGCAGCCGAAGGGACCCGACCCAAAGGCCGGACTGGGAGCGTTTCGAGAAGTGTGCCATCGTGAAAAATGGAAGGATGAAATGGAACTGCGCTAAACGAGAGGCCCCGACCGAGTACCCTTAGGAAATCGGCGTGAAGCCAATCCAGGCTACGGTTTCACCTCATCAATTCAAAGGAAGTAACAGAAGAAACCAATCCCCGAGCTCCGGGACTCACCGGTCATCAGGAGAAAATAGGCTCTATGGAAATCGAGAATAGAGACGTCGAAGGAGGATCAAGGAGACGAGACTTTTGGCCCCGGTTGCGGCTCAAGGAGGGCGCATCCGCGCGCATTGAAGGCTGAAAAGCTCCGCAGAAATATCCAGGACCATGCGGCCCTATGGCGACCCAAATCGGAATCAAAACGAAACTTGATTTCCAAGCCCACGCGCACTAACAGGCTGCGGAATTGCCTTCCGTGGCCTGGGGCACACGTCGCGCGCGCGGCACCGCACGGCGACGCCCATCTCCGCGGGGCTTCAACGTCAATTCCATCCCCAGGGCGTCGCACACCTTGAACAAGGTTTCCACCTTGTAGGCCTTGGCGTTCTCCACCTTGGAAAGCTGCTGCTGCGTGATGCGCGCGTGGGACGCCAACGCCGATTGGGTCATACCCTGATTCTCGCGCGCCTTCGCGATCTCAACGGCGAGCCGCGCCGCATGGAGTTCCTTTTCGAAGCCCTCGGTAAACCTTTTGTCCTTGAGCTTGTTATTGAGTTCAGAAGATGGGCGTGGCCGGATGGTAGTTTCCCTGATTGTCGGAAAACCAGATCCGTCCTGAATCCTCCTTGCCCTTGCCGTGGGCGTTCCGCATCGCGGTGGCATACTCCAATTCCCAGGTCTTGGTCTTGATGTTGTATCGGCTGATGCTTCCACGCGAGTTGAAAATGGCGTAGAGATAATCGCCGTCGACCTCCATATCGGAATTCCAGCCGTACCAGCCTCCCCGCTAAAGTCAACGGCCCGGACGGAAGTCCATCATTTTCATCCAATATAAGCCGCATTTCCAGGGCGGTGTGGAGGAGGGGGGAAAGAAACGTTGAATTTAAATGTCAACGATCCTCAAAAAGGATTAACCCATTTTTCATCCTTTAGGACTATTTGCAGGAGCTGTCCCCTTTTCCGTTATTGAATTTGCAATAACCGGAAGGCTTTATGAATATTTTTTCGAATAACACGGCGATCGCAGCGGGCCGATTGACGAGCTCCACCCGTTACCCTCTCTCCTCGGCTCAAACTGCGGTTTCTGCGGCCCGAACCGCGGTTTCCGCGGCACTGACCGCAGCCGTGTTTTCCTTATTGTTCCTGGGCGGATGCGCCAAGGAAGAAGATTGAATCGTGAACCTCTGCGTTCCGCCGACGGTCATCCGCACTTCGCCATCCGACGGTGGATCGAACGAGCCCCTGGCCAAGACCGGCGCCGCTTCGGCCGGCATCTCCGGCGTCAAAATCATTTCGGCCACCTTCAGCGTGCCCATGGATCCCAAAACCATCAATGCTTCGACCTTCATCATCCGGCAAGGCGCCGACACCCTTAAGGGAACCGTTTCGTACTCCGATACCACCGCTTTCTTCATGTTGCCGGCCGGATTGAAACCCAATCTCCTCTATACTTGCACCATCACCACCGGGGTCCGGGACTTTGCGCATACGGCCATGGCGGCCCCCTATGTTTGGACCTTCCGGAGCATCGCCCCGGGTACACCCATTCTGGTTTCCCCCTCCAACGGCGCGGTCAACCAGTCCTCATCCCCGACCCTGATATGGAACTCCGTGCCCGGCGCGGCCACCTATCGCCTGCAGGTCTCTCTCAGTCCCGCATTCGTCGGCACCAGCTACGATGATTCGACCCTTACGGGCGTGTCCAAGCCCATGTCCGGCTTATCGGCCGGCACCGCCTATTTCTGGCGCGTCCGCTCGAAAATCTCCGGAGAATCCGGGGCCTGGTCGGACGTGTGGAAATTCACCACGCTTGCGCCCCCGTCGTCTCCCGCACTGGTCGCGCCCGCTGCGGGTTCCGGCAACCAACCCACGACCATGATCTTCCGCTGGACTGCTTCGCCTGGAACGGAAACCTACCGTCTGCAAATCAGCGCCAGCTCGGTTTTTGCGGGGACCGCCTTCTACGATTCTAGCGTGGTCGGAACCTCGCAATTGGTCACCGGCCTTACGCCCGGAACCACCTACTACTGGCGCGTGAACGCGGGCAACGATGCCGGTACCAGCGACTTCACCAACGGAAGCTTCACCACCGTCGTGGCCGCTCCGCAAGCGCCTGACCTTGCCGCTCCCCTGGACGCTTCGACCAACGCCACCACCATCCCAAACTTGGAATGGACCGCCTCGGCCGGAGCGGTGACCTACCGCTTGCAAGTGGATACCAGCTCCGTTTTCGCCAGCACGATATTCGACGATTCGACCATAACGGCCACTTCCAAAAAGGTCGCGGTCCTGATTGTCGGCAAGACCTACTATTGGCGCGTAAACGCCAAGAACGCCGGCGGCACCAGCGCCTTCTCCAAAATCTGGCGGTTCACGGTTTCGAGCGTGGCCGTTCTCGACGCCCCCGTCCTGACCTCGCCTGATGATTCGGCGACCGACGTTTCTACCAATACCTTGTTGGATTGGGACGCCGTCGCGGGCGCGGATACCTATCGTCTGCAGCTTGACACCCTCATCACCTTCGCCGGACCGGTTTTCGACAGCGCGACGATCACCTCGACTTCGTTGCCCATAACGGGCCTCATCGTCGGCAAGACCTACTTCTGGCGTGTGAACGCCAAGTACGGTCCTGGAACGAGCGCCTTCTCTTCGATACGCAGCTTTACCGTGGCAGCGATAAATGCTCCCGCGCCGCCGCTCCTGGAATCGCCCCTTGATTCTGCGACGGGCATTTCCAAAAATCCTGTCCTTAGATGGAAAGCCTCGACCGGAGCGACCTCCTATCGTCTCCAGGTCGATACCAGCTCCCTTTTCGCCAATCCCGTTTTCGACGACGCGAATCTCAATGCGCTATCCCGCCCGATGTCGGCGTCCCTAAAGGAAGGCAGGACCTACTTCTGGCGCGTCAACGCCAGGAACAACGGCGGTACCAGCGCCTTCTCGGCCACCTGGCGGTTCACCACGGACTCATCCCTGGTCAATCCCATCAACCTGGGAGCGGCGGCGCGTTTTGGCGGCCTCGGCGGCAGCGCCGGCATCACCAACCAGGGCATCTTCACGCGGATCAAGGGAAGCATCGCGACTACGGCGGCTTCGACCCTGGTAACGGGTTTCCATGACGGTACGACGGCTCCCTCGAACGTATTCTCGGAGACGCCCTTGAATATCGGCGAGGTCACCGACACCATCTATACCGCCACCGCCCCTCCGGGATCGGTTCCCGGAAAGGTCGCCGCAGATGCATTGGCTGCCGCGCAGACGGCTTACAATTTTCTCAAAGGACTTCCCTCCGGATCGGATCCGGCCGCGGGAGAACTTGGAGGTCTGACGCTCGAGCCCGGCACCTATACCGCCGCCGGAGGAACGTTCAAGATTACCCTGCTTGATCTTACTCTCGATGCCAAAGGCGATGCGAACGCCCGATTCGTATTCCAAGTGCCGAGCTCGCTCACCGTGGGCGCGGCCGGACCATTGGGCGCACGCAGCGTAAACCTGATCAACGGCGCGCAGGCGAAAAACGTTTTCTGGGTGGTGGGAACCGGCGGCAGCGGCGCGGCCGTCATCAACGGCGCCGGAGGCGGCACCATGGTGGGAACCATCATCGCCTTTTCCGGAGTCACCTTCAGCACCGCCGGCAATGTCGTTCTGACGAGGCTTGAAGGCCGGGCCTTGAGCCTCAACTCCTCCGTCACCATGGTCAACACCATCATCAACGTGCCCGCTCCTTGAAGCGCCGCATTGACGGATACCGGAC
>JALYSE010000089.1 GCA_030854955.1 Fibrobacterota bacterium
GCCCAAGCCCTTGTAGCGCTGGATGTAGATGCCCTTCTTGTCGCCGATTTCCGCGAGAATCTTATCCCGCTCCACCTCGTTGAAGGCGTACTTCTCGATTTTGCCCGCCTTGATCTTGTACAGGGGAGGTTGGGCCAGATAGAGCACGCCATTATCGATGAGCTCCTTCATGTAACGGCAGAAGAAGGTGAGCAGCAGGGTCTGGATATGCGATCCGTCCACGTCGGCATCGGTCATGATGATGATCTTGTGATACCTCAGCTTGTCCATGTTGAAGGTCTCTTCGCCCAGGCCGGTGCCGATGGCCTGCACCATGGTGGAAATTTCCTCGTTGCCGAGGATTTTATCCAAGCGCGCCTTTTCCACGTTCAGGATCTTGCCCTTGAGGGGCAGGATGGCCTGGAAGGTGCGGTCGCGGCCCTGCTTGGCGCTGCCACCTGCGGAATCACCCTCGACCAGGTACAGTTCGCAGTCGACGGGGTTGCGGGACGAGCAATCGGCGAGCTTGCCGGGCAGGCCTCCGCCTTCGAGCACGCTTTTGCGGCGCGCCAGCTGGCGGGCCTTGCGGGCGGCCTCGCGGGCCACGGCCGCGTTATACACCTTCTCGATGATCTTGCGGGCGATGGCGGGATTCTCTTCGAAGAAATTCGTGATCATGTCGAAGACGGCGGTCTCGACGATCCCCTTGATTTCGTGGTTGCCCAGCTTGTGCTTGGTCTGGCCTTCGAACTGGGGATCGAACACCTTGACCGAAACGACCGCCGTGAGCCCTTCGCGCACGTCGTCGCCGGTGAGGTCGATGCCTTCCTTCTTGTTCTTGGGAAGAACGTCCTTGGCCTTGTTGTTGATGACACGGGTGAGGGCGGACTTGAAGCCGACCACGTGGGTTCCGCCGTCGACGGTGTTCACGTTGTTGCAGAAGGAGAACAGGTTCTCGGAGTAGCCTTCGTTGTAGCGGAAGGCGATTTCAACCGGGGTGTTCTCCTGTTCCTTGATGATGTGGACGGGCTTCTCCATCAAAGGCTTTTTATTGTGATCCATGTATTCGATGAACGCGGAGATGCCGCCGGGGAAGCAGAATTCGTGGGACTTGCCCTCTTCGCGCTCATCCTTGATGTTGATGGTGAGGCCTTTGTTCAGGAAGGCCAACTCGCGGAGGCGCGAGCTCAGGGTGTCGAAGTTGTAAACGAGGTCGGTGAAGATTTCCGAATCCGGCTGGAAGAAAACCTTGGTGCCGCGCCTATCGGTGGACCCGATGTATTTGCCCGGGGCCTGAGGCGCGCCGCGGCGGAAGGTCTGTTCGAACAGCTTGCCGTCCCGGCCCACCGTGACGACGAGCTCCGAGGACAGGCCGTTCACGCAGGAGACGCCCACGCCGTGGAGACCGGCGGATACCTTGTAGGTATCGTGGTTGAACTTTCCGCCCGCGTGCAGCTTGGTCATGACCAGTTCGACGGTGCCGATGCCTTCGGTGGGATGGATGTCCGTGGGGATGCCGCGGCCGTTGTCCTGGACACTGACGCCGTTGGAGGTGGTGATGACGACTTCAATCAGGGTGCAATACCCGGCCAAGGCCTCATCCACGGAATTGTCGACCACTTCGTAGACCAGATGGTGCAGGCCCCGCGCGTCCGTGGAGCCGATATACATGGCGGGACGCTTGCGCACCGCCTCCAGGCCCTCAAGGACCGTGATGTCGCTCGCTTCGTACTTGCGTTCCGGCACGGTTTTGTTCTCTTCCACGTTCACGCCCTTCTCAGGAATCCCATGATTCTCGCGGTCCCGGAAAATACCCGGACCGCCACGACAAATTCAGATTTTGCTCAGATCCATTCAGACCAGTTGAATCTCTTTGACCAGTTCCGCGCCCAGGATCTCATTGGCGCGTTTGCGGAGGGTCTCCCGCTGATAATGCAGTTCGTTGCGCCAAGTGGCGCTTTCCACCTTCACCTTGAGGGTCCAGCCCTTCAGGCTTTCCAGCTTGGCGATGGCGGACGCCTTGGGGCCCATCAAAGCGGTCCAGTTTTCGCGCAGCTTCTCCTCGTACATCAGATGGCCCATGCCGGCGCGGTCCAACATGCCCCCCAGTACCTGGGAGATGCCCGCCAATTGCCTGCTTGCGCCTTTTCTCGCCAAACGATGTCTCTTTGCTTTCCGGCTTTGCCCTAGGAAAGGTAGAAAAAATGCCCTTTGTGGACTATTCCGGAAGGCCTTTGGAGGGCCCTTGCCATGGGGGTGTGGAGGGGGCGGAACGGGTAGTTTCAGAGGTGTATAAAAAGACCCGAATGGCGGTTTCCCATGCCTGTATCCGGCCCGGTTTCAGATCACGTGGCCATACTGCAAAGTGATGACTTTTTCAGCCTCGAATGGCAGGTCCGCCGCGCGGGGATTGGCGATGAAAACCTGGCCTTTGCCCCGGATTAAATCGCCGATACGGCGGCGACGCGCCTCGTCCAGCTCCGCGAACACATCGTCGAGCAGCAGGATGGGTGGACGTTGGTTCTTTTCCTCCAGGAGCCGGGCCGAAGCCAGCTTCAAGGAAAGCGCCACGGATCGCTTCTGGCCCTGGGATCCGAAATCGCGCACGGCCCTGCCCGAAAGCAGAATGGACAGATCCTCACGGTGGGGGCCGGACAGGGTGAGCCCGGTCTCGCGTTCGGGGACGCGCATGGCCGCGAGCTTGCGCAGGAAATCCTCCCGCAGCGCCGCTTCATCCTCGGCCTCGGACACGCTGCCGACCAGGCTGAGGCCCAGAGCCTCGCCCCCATCCGAAATGGAACGGTAACATTCCGATGCCAGGGGCGCCAGGTCGGCCAAGGCGCGTCGCCGCATCACCGTGATGCGCGCCCCCGTCTCGGCCAAGGGCGCATCGTAGGCCGCCAGCACATCCGCGCCGAACCGGCGGGACCCGCCCTCTTCCACCAGGCCGTCCGACCCGGCCAGGGCCGCGTAGGACTCGACGGCTTTGCGGGAGCCCGAACCCATCTGCTTGAGCAGGCTGTTGCGCTGTTTGAGGGCCTGATTGTAATGGCGCAGGGTATCCAGGTAGTCCAGCGAGAACTGGCAGAGTAGGATGTCCAGAAAGCGCCTGCGCAATTGCGGGCCGGATCGGATCAGATCGAGATCCTCGGGGCTGAAGGAGACCACGCTGAAATGGCCGATGAGATCGGACAAGCGCTTGCTTTCGCGGCCGTTCACCTTGACCCGTTTGGAACCGGTTTCGCCGTATTCCACTGACTGGATCTGTTCCTGGCCCCCGATGCGCCCCACCAGGCGCAGCACGAAGGACGAGTGGCCCCACTCGATCAATTCCTTGTCCTTGCGCGTTCGCTGGGAATGGGCCAGGCAGGCGTAATGGATGGCCTCCAGCAAGTTGGTCTTGCCGTGGCCGTTGGGACCGGACAGCAGGTTGAGCCCGGGGCAGAAAGCGACTTCCTGGGAGCCGTAGTTGCGGAAATGGGTAAGCGAGGCGCGGTCCAGATGCATCAGGGGTCCGCCGATTTTTCCCAGGTCACTTTGATACTGGATACGCCGTCCTTATTGACGGCGAGGGTTTCCCGGGAGGAAACGATAGGGGCGAGTAAAAGGATGGGAATCATAAGGTGTCGAGCTTCATTGCATAGCGCAGGCCGCCGAGCAGATGGTTAAGGTACACGGGATCGGAAAAGCTGCGCTGGGTATGCCCGCACCCGGTGTACCAAGATCGCCCGCCCGCGTTCTCATGGCACCAGACGATGGGATGGTCCGTACCCATCTTCCCACCCCGATAGGTCGACTCGTCCAGGGTAGCCAGCACGCGCACCTTGCCCCGGGGGTTCTCCCGGAAGTCATACCACTCGTCCCAGCGGGACCAGCGGTCGGGCATCCCTTGGGTGGAGGCGTGTTCCCGATCCTCGATGCGCACCACGCCCTTCTGCTGCAAGGGATGGCTCAGAAAATAGGCGCCCACCAGGGTCAAGTACCAGGGCCAATCGTAGCCGGTGTCGCAGGCCGCATGGATGCCGGCGAAACCGCCCCCCTGTTCCACGAAAGCCTGCAGGGCTTCCCGGCCCGGAGCGTCCAGGACGTTGCCGGAGGTGTTGAGGAAAGCCACGGCGGTGAAGTTTTCCAGGAAATCGGGTCGGATGCGCTCCGGATCCTCGGTGGCGACCACGGCGAACCCATGCTCGCGCCCCAGCCTCCGCACGGCCGCGATGCCCTTGGGGATGCACCCGTGCCGGTATCCGGCGGTCTGGGTGAAGACAAGGCAGGCGGGTGTTACGCCGGGTCTGGACATGGACCAAATCTAGGAATACCATGCGACATGTCCGAAGGCGATGATAACCCCGGGTATTTGTAAATTTTCCCGATGGCCGTCATGACGCCCTTAAACCGCCTCGCCGCGCTCGGCTTCTGCCTCTGCCTGGGCGCTTGCGGCGAATGGAAAATGGATTCCTCGGAGTTGACGGCCCGTTCTTCCACGCCGGTCATGGGACCCGATTGCGCCAGCTGCCACGGTTACCCGCTCAAAGATTTGAACCACGAGTACCATCTCGAAAAGACCGCGGGCAACCGGGACCTGAACGGAAAAATCAGCTGCATGGATTGCCACAGCCAATCCATCCGGTTCCGCGAAGTGGTGCTTCTCGATTCCGTCTATGAAGAAGCCAGCGGTGAGCAATACCGCACTCTCATTTTTCCGAATCCCAATGACACCTCTTCGGACGGCAATGTCATCCGCAGGCTTCTCCTGTTGGAAGTGGACACCCTGCCCCAACACCAACCCGTCCCCGCGCCGGATAGGCCGGGGGCCAAGCCCAGGTTCCAGGAATACATCACCGCCTTGGCCCACATGAACGAAAAGGTGGACGTGGTGTTCGACAGTCGCAATTCCATGCCGGGCCGTTTCGCCGGACAACAGGCTTCGTACAATCCCACGCAGGAAACCTGTTCGGCCGTGGCCTGCCATCCGGGCGACAAGCCCTACAGCTTCGGCTCCGTGAGCAAGGGTCTGCCCATTCTCAAGGACGATCGGGAGGAGCCATGATCCGTTTCCTTTCCATCTTCCGCCACGGCCTTATCCTCTCCCTGCTTTCATCCCTCGGGGGCGCGGCCTTCACCGGCTGCGCCATGGTCCAGCAAAAGGATCGGGAGTTCCTGAGCGATCCCATCATGCAGCGCACGCCCGATGCGATGGGCAGCGGCATGGAAGGCCACAACCTCCCGCGCCGCGAGGGATCCTCGGGCGGAAGCTCGGGCTCCGGCGGCGGATGCGGATGCTGACACCGCCGCGCGTCCGGACGGCCACGGGCAAGCGACTCCCGAAAAGGATAAAGATTCTCGCAGCCTTTTTGTGCGGATTGGCCGCCGCGCCTTCCGCCCTGTCCGCCGCCGAAACCGATCATGGCCTGGACGTCAAATACATGTATTACTGGGACCGCAACGGCGCGTGGAACCATACCCCCGCCTTCGCGTATATCCGCAAGATAGCGTCCCGATGGAAACTGCAATGGGACCAGGAACTGGACGCCGTTTCCGGCGCGTCGCGGCGCCTGGGCCTCAAGAACATCGGCCGCCTCGCCGACCATGATCAATTGCTGGACGGCGTTACCGGGGCGTCCAAGCGCGAGGTCAGGCATTCCGAACAGGCCACCCTGGCCTACGCGGAAGAGGGACGCACCGCCTCGGCCTCCTTCTACTTCAGCGATGAGAGCGATTACCGGTCCTACTCGCCTTCCCTCTCCGCATCCCGGGATTTCAACGACCGCAACACCACCTTGGGCGGATCCGCCGCGATGTTCTTCGATGAGATGCGGCCCACCGGTCCCTTCGTGGGAATGGGCGGCAAGCGGAGCATCCTTTCTCTGACCGGCACCCTGGCCCAGGTGTTGACGCCCCTGAACCTGAGCGGTCTCACCGTCAACGTCATCCACAGCTCCGGATTCCTGGGGCATCCGTACAATCCCGTGATCACGGCGGACGGGAACATGGTCACCGAAAACCTGCCGGATCGGAAGACCGGGTTCTCATTGTCCGGACAGGTCATCCAGGGATTCCACATCGGCGATCGGCTCGGGTCCGTCCGCCTGGAAGCCCGCCATTACCGGGACGATTGGGAGCTGGTTTCCAACACGGCCGATATCCACTGGTATCAGTATCTGCTGGAAGGCACCTACGTACGGCTGCGGGCACGCGGTTACCGGCAAGGCGCCGCGGCCTTCGCCAAGCATGCCTATGACGGCGGGGAACTCTACCGCACTCCGGCCATCCGCTTCTATGCCTTCTCTTCGTTGACCCTCGGGCTCAAGGTCGGATCCATTTTTCCGGAAAGCTGGGGCGGGTACGCCTTGCTTCCGGACCGCTGGGACCTGAGCTACGACCACGGGGTCCGCGATACCAAAGGGGAAGACGACGGAATCACCCCGGCCTACCGCTATCAGTTGTTCCCGAAGGATGAATACTACATGCAGGGGACTTTGATGGCGGGCCTCGCCTTCGACCTGTAACGGAAAACGGGTTTCGTCGATCAAGGTCGCCACCGGGCGGCCCTGGGTGTCAAAGGCCTGGAGTAGGACAGGCTGACTTTCCGCCAGGCCTGAACCAAGGGGGAAACGTCCATGTTACGGGTTTGCGGATTGAAATCGATGTGGAAGGGGTTGTCGGCGGCGGCAGGGGCCGCTCTGGCAAATTCGGAACCGACCCTTTTCAGTTACCACGTCGCTGGGAAGGGTTCAGCGGAAAGTTTTTGTTGTTGCGGCATCGTCGACATAGTCTGGGGGAGGGGAGTGTTCTGGGCTGAAAGGACGAGGATTTCAGGTGGCGAATTCCAGGCTCAGGGGAGTAGAAAATGGGTGAATTGGCCGGGATTGCGGAAAGGCGCGGCCCTTGCGCTGCACACTATCCGACCGTCCCGCGCCGCCAGGCCGATATTCCTATAGACGGATGTAGCGCCCATCAATTCCCTTAGAGGTTCCGCACACCCATCCGTCAGGCGCCGTTTCCCTCTAAGCACTTCGGTAACCGCAGTCAGATAGCTTTCGCCCGCAGAAAGATCGCGTTCCAGATTACTCGCGAGGAACCGGCTGAGGCGGAGTGTATTGCCTTTGATTTCCTCCGAAATCTGTTTTTTCCGCTCGGCGGCGGAATACCAAATCAGGACCACGGCGGGAATGATGGCAAGAAGGACGATTCCCAGGATCGGGAACCGGATCCCACTTTAGTTGCCTGCCATCTCTTCAAGCAGACCCCTGACCTCGACGAAATCCCGCACGTTATAACCCGCATAAGAGGATTTCATTCCGACCCTGATGGTGTGGACATCCCGCGGCATGGCGCGAAAGAGATCTTCGTCGGTCACGTCGTCTCCGATGGCCAATGTGAAACCGGGATTGGCCGATTCCCTGCAGGCAATGGCCGCCGTTCCCTTGTTCACGCCCGCGCATCGCACTTCGATCACCTTCTTGCCTTCCAGCACCTGGACGTCCAGGTTGGCAGTGAAATGGACGAGAGTATCGATCAGCTCCTTGGCGCGCTGGGTGCCCAGCTCCGCATCCGAATTGCGGTAATGCCAGGCGATGGAAAATTCCTTTTCCTCGACAAAAGAGCCGGTCAAACGTTCGACGTAGCCTTCCAGGATGGGCAGGATGGTCGGCTTCCAGCTCATATCCAAGGGTTTTAACAGTTTCCAATCCGATCCCAGCTCGCTGATCCATACGCCGTGTTCGGCGATGAGCCCAAGCCCGCAGCCGCCGAACCAATCCTTAAGGACCTCCTTGTGCCGGCCGCTGATGATGTACACGTCGTTCTTGGGTGAAGCGGAAAGACGCTTGAGGAGGTCGATCAAACCCGGGTCCGGCGAGGCGAGATTGGGATGGGAAGCGAACGGAATGAGCGTACCGTCATAATCGAGCAGGATTAGCCTCCGGGAAGAGGCCTGGTACTGTAGGAGGAGTTGCCGGCGCGGTTCCGCGGCCAAGTGCTTCGCTTCCAAGCGGCCCGCCAGGATCCGGGTTTCGGCCAGTGTCTTCCCGAAGGTTTCGGCCCAATGCCGGGCATCCTGCTTGCGAAGGCGTTCGCGCATGGAATGACTTCGCTTGATGCGCTCTTCGACCGGCATTTCCAATGCCTGGAGGATAGAATTAGCGATCTCGCGGCTATGGTTGGGATTGATGATGAGCGCTTCCCCCAGTTCGCGCGCGGCACCGGCCATTTCCGACAGGATCAGGACTCCGGTCCCGTCGCTTTTGCAGGCGATGTATTCCTTGGCGACGAGATTCATGCCGTCGCGGAGCGGGGTAATCAATGCCACGTCGGTTACGGAATACAGCGCAACCAGCGAATGGAAGCCAAGGCTGCGGTACTGGTAAAGCACAGGCATCCACTGCGGATTACCGTAAGCGCCGTTAATCTTGCCGACCGCTTCGTCGATCTCTTTCTTCATGCGCTGGTACTGTTCGACCTCCTCGCGGGAAGGCACGACGGTCAGGATGAAAACCACCATGCCCGCATATCCCGGGTTCTCTTCGAGGAAGAGTTCGTAGCCTTTCAACCTGTGCAGGATGCCCTTGGTGTAATCCAGCCGATCCACGGAAGCGATGATTTTCTGCCCAACCAGTTTCGCGGCGATTGCGGCTTTTTCCTCGAGCACCTCGGGCAGGGAGGCCGCTCCGCTGTATTTTTCAAAGTCGATTCCCAACGGGAAGGTATCGGCCCGTGAGACCCGTTCGCCCAGAAAGATGTTGCCCAGGTTGTGCTCGTACCCCAGGATGCGGTGGACGCTACGCAGGAAATACTGCGCGTAATCATGAGTATGGAAACCAACCAGGTCGGCACCCAGCATGCCTTCGAGCAGATCCTGCTTCCATTCCGATGGCAGCAGGCGGAATACCTCGAAGGATGGGAAGGGTATATGCAGGAAAAACCCGATGTTCAGGCCGGGCATGGAATCCCGCAGCATCTTGGGGAGCAGGAGCAACTGGTAGTCCTGTACCCAAACGGTATCGCCGGGCTTGAGGATATCCATCAGGGCGGTGCGGAAGTGCGCGTTGACTTTCTTGTACATCTCCCATTGCCCTTCGTCGTAGTGCGTATAGGAGGGGAGATAGTGGAAAAGCGGCCAGAGAGTGCGGTTGCAGAAGCCATGGTAGAACTGGTCCATGTCCTCCGAATACAACCAGACCGGATGGGCCGAATGCTCCCGTTGCGCCATGGCGTTGATTTCCGCCTGGCGGTTACCATGGAGAAAGGCGCCCGGCCAGCCGACCCACACGCATTCGAAACCGGGCTCCTTTTTGCGCTCCGCCAGATAGGAGCCCAGCGCGGTCACCAGGCCTCCGTTGCTTTCCTGGATTTCAAGCTTCCCTCCCTTATCGACGATCGTGAACGGCAAACGGTTGGAAACGATCAATAATCTGGACATGATGAGATCCTCGCTTTTACGACTCGACTCCGGCCGTTAGAACGTATATTATATTAACCATTAATGAAATAAACTAATGGGAAATCGCCGGCCGGAGCCGAGGCCGCATTCCTGCGCGGATTCACGTCCGGATAAGCCTGATGGGGATTTTTGGGGCCTTGAGGCCCCCTACGCGCGGCGTTAGCCGTTTCTAGGGACGTTGACCCGCTGAAGCTTTTTTCCGCGGTTTCCGGCCGGGCTTCGGGGCATCCGATTCGGATTCGGAGGGTTTCGCTTCCTTGATGGCCTTCTCCAGCTCGGATTTCATGGAAGCGAGGGCGGAACCGAAGTGCAATGCGAGGGATTCAGGCATCCCGAAAAGGGCTTTCCGGTTCAGTTCCGAAATGACTTTCCGGATCTTGGGCAGGTAGCGCTCCGCTTTGGGCGTCAGGACGATCAGGTGTTTACGCCGATCTTCTTTGCTTGGTGTCCTGCGGATGAATCCGGCCTTGGCAAGGGCATCCAGGATACCGACCATGGTCACCTTATCGGTTTCCAGGAGATCGGCCAGGTCCTGCTGGGTTAAAGTCCCTTTTCCCTCCCCGATCGCGACCAGCAGGAAATAGTGCCGGCGGATTCCGATATGGCCCAGCTTGGCGGCGAGCGCGTCCATATATTTCTTGGAAACCTTGTTGAGCTGTAGCCATAAGGGCAACTCAGCCTGGACGGGAGAAGGATTTGACATGAATCGAAAAATATAAACAATTGGCTTTTCGATATTGGTTCATATCACGGGGGAGGTAGGCCGGGATGAGGAGCGCCCCGAAACAGCGCCTGGGGTGGGCAGCGATCCTAATGATAGAGTATTAACTAGTTGCGGTAGGTGCGCAGGATTCAAGTGCCGGGGTCAAGCGGCTCCTCGGGGCGCTTACGCACACCGGCGGTGGGGAATTCACCGGACTCGGTTTCTTTTCGAAATCCCGTGAAAAGAGCCCCATAATGGGTTCCGAACGGGGTTCGGTCGATCAGGAAAACGAATACGGAATTGGCCACGATGCTGGCAAGGATAATCGCGTAGGTCAAATCCCGGATCAATTCACCTCCTTCCAGGCCTTCCTGTAAGGGAAGGGAAGCAAGAACGGCGGATGCGAGGCCCATCGATGCCATGACCGACATCAAGGATGCATCGCGTTTCGTTTCCGATCTGGGCATCGCCAATCGGACGAAGGGGATCCGGATCAGGATCTTGAGCATCACAAGGCCTGCGGCCAGAAGCATCAGCCGCGCGTCCGTGAGGTGAAGGGAAAGGCCCAGGTAAACGAAGAAAAAGGTTTTAAGCAAAAAAACGGCTTCCCCGAAGAAGGCCTTTTCCCTATCCGTAAAGGACGAGGCCTGCCCGAACCGCCCAAGGGAATACCTCGGGATATTGAGCCCCGCCGAGTTGGTGATGGCGGCGCCGAAACAAAGCACGGCGATGCCACCGCTGAGATGGAAGATCTCCAAGGTTCCGAAAAGGACAAGGACCAGCGCCAGCGACAACAGGATATTGTGGCGGATGGTTCTCAGATGCGTCAGCAGAAATGACCAGATGAGTCCGGCCAGGGTTCCCAGCACTGCGGAAATCCCGAATGTCACCGCCAGGTCCGCGATCATCTCGGGGATTCGAAGCGCCCCGTCCTTTGCCGCCGCTATGAACCCCAACACGAGCACGACGCAAAGAACATCCGATACAGCGGTCTCCAACGTCAAAACCAGTCGCGGGCCGCTTCGCATGTCCAGGTGGCGGGCCATGGCCACCACGACCGAGGGGGATGTACTGCCCAGGATGGCCCCCAGCAAAAGGGCGCGATTGGGACCCAAGTCGAATATGTAATGGAGCAGGATTGCGGAGGACACCATCGTCACGATAAAGGCCGGCAGAATCAGCCCCAACGCGGCGCGCCAATTCTTTTTCAGGACCTGAAGCCGCGTTTCGTGGCCGCCCTCGAACAGGATGACAGCGAGCGCCAGCATGGAAAATACCGGGCCGACCTTGCCCAAATGTTCCGGGCCGACCCACTTCAGGATCGGGCCGAGCAGGATGCCGATTCCGATAAGCAGCAACGCATCCGGGATCCGGGTTTTACGGAACAAGGCGACGAACAGGTGCGCCAAAAATATCAGCGCTCCCGTAAAGGCGATGGCAAGTGCGGTGTTCATGGGTAGCTCTGCATTCGGATTTTCAATCTAGCATTCAGATACGGGGAGGCAAATGCGTGAATCGCCGCCATCCATGGAGATGGTTCATTTAATTAGTGAAATACCCGGCGGTCTGTGGGGTTGACGCAAAGGTTGCTAATTTTAAGGTCTCTTAATGAGGCCTCATTATGCCGAATAATTCCCCTGCCATCCTGAAACTCGCCCGTACGTTCCGCAAGTTCGTACAATTGGAATCGGCGTCAGGCCTGGTGTTGCTCGCGGCACTCGGCGTGGCCTTGATCTGGGCCAATAGCCCGTGGTCCGGATCCTACTTTGAAACCCTTAACCGCGAAATAGGCTTTCGTTTGGGCGGGTTCGAGGCTTCAAGCTCCCTGCACCATTTCATCAATGACGGTTTGATGGCGATCTTTTTTTTCGTAGTAGGCCTGGAAATCAAGCGCGAAATGGTCGCGGGCGAATTGGCCAGCTTCCGCCAGGCCGCGCTTCCCATAGCCGCTGCCCTGGGAGGCATGGTTGTACCGGCCCTCATCTACGCCGCATTCAATGTCGGCGAAGATAGCCTCAAGGGGTGGGGAATTCCGATGGCCACTGACATCCCCTTTGCGCTCGGAATCCTCGCCCTCCTGGGCAATCGAGTGCCGCCCTCCCTAAAAATATTCCTGATGGCCCTCGCCATTATTGATGATTTGGGAGCCGTGCTGGTCATCGCCGTCTTTTATTCCCAGGATATCGGTTGGACGGGACTCGGCCAGGCGTGCATCGTATTCGCAGCGCTTATTTCGTTCAATCGTCTCCGGCTCCAGAGGCCCTTCTGGTACCTTGTACCGGGCGTCGCCTTGTGGCACCTGCTGCAATCCTCTGGGGTGCACGGGACGATAGCGGGAGTGCTGGTGGCGTGGACCATCCCGGCGAGATCTCCGCTCCTAGAATCCGAGTTCGTCGCCGTGGCAAGACGGATCCTCGATCGATTCGAATCCTCCAAAGGCAAGGAAGAAACGCCAATCCTGAACCATGAGCGCGTGGAATCGGTCATGGAGTTGGAAGACGCATGCGAAAAGGTCGAGCCTCCCTTGCAGCGTCTCATCGAAACCCTGCATCCCTGGACCAGCTTCTTCATACTTCCCCTCTTTGCGCTCGCGAACGCAGGCGTGCGCATCGACCCGGGCTTGATCGGCACCCTCAACAATCCCGCCGGCTTGGGAATCCTTTTCGGTCTAGTGGTTGGAAAGCCCTTGGGCATTTTTGGCACTGCCCAGGCCATGTTGGCCATGGGCTTCCCCCCGCTTTCGGGCGGTGTCAATTGGAAACATCTGCTGGGAGCCGGCATGTTGGGCGGCATCGGATTCACCATGTCCATTTTCATCGCGGGACTGGCTTTCGGGGAAGGCCGGCAGCTCGACGGCGCCAAGCTGGGGATATTCCTGGCCTCGGCCTTGGCCGGGATTCTGGGTTGGGTATGGCTGAGGTTGCTTACCCGGCCGGGGTCGCCAATTCCGGAAACCTGATTCCCTTTCCGGTTCCGTAGAGCTGTATTTCCATTTCACGCCGAGACCCGGCTTCGGGAAAATTCGGCCTCGCATCCGGCCATTCGCCAGAATCAAAAATCGAAATATAGCCACTCGTTTCCATGCAAAAGTCCCCGCTCGACTCCACGCCGCTTGATGACTTGGATCCCAACCCAGGAAATCCCTAAAAGCCCACCGACTGCAGTCAGGTTTTAATAAACCAAAATGAGTTGGATGCCAAAAGGTTCGAAATCTAAAGTGGAAAAGAGCCAATGAGCTTACGGTGATGAAGATCTTTTGGTAACCGCTTATTGCGAGGAGGGAGCAGGGACTTCATGCGAATTTTCCACCGATCCCCCTTGGGTCAAGAAAACATTTTAAGGGAACGAAAATTTCGAAGCCAAGGCGAAAGACAATCCTATCCTTGTCTAAGACAGCGCAAGGACCGGCTCAGGCCAAGGAATCGTGCCCTCTGATTTCGATCAGGGGGAAACAGCCGGAGCGACCCTCCCGGTTTTCGATTATCGAATCAGGGTCCAATTATGGGATTGGATCTGATTCCCAATCTTGAGCTTGAATACCAGGGAATTTCCCGGAGCATACAAGCGATTGGAGAACAGGGACAGGCGGTGGCTTCCAGCGGCATACTCGCCCGACACCAAGGTGGCCAGCAGGCGGCCCTGGGGGTCGAAGGCCTGCAACAGGACGGGCTTGGACTCGGCCAAGCCGAAGGAAACGTCCACGTTACGGGTGCCGGGATTGTAGTCCAAAGAAAAACCGGATGCCTGAGCCGGGGCGAGGAGGGAGCTGGTGCCGGCGATGAGTGTGAATGCCTTGCTCACCAGGACATAATTTCCGTTCCGGACGAAGTCAAGGGCGTTCGTATCATTGGCGGCGCATGCATTGATGGGCATGCTATTATGCTGGCAGATGCGGATCTTGGCCGTGGTTGTGGCGTTACCTGCTACCGTCCAATCGAACGTGTTTAAACCCAAATTTCCCTTGTGATCCTTCTTGATGTCGGCCCAGGTATTTCCGCCGTCCATGGAGAGCGCGATATCCGTGCCTCCATGCATGTTCTGTACGGTCCAAGTGATCGAATAGGTATCCCCGATTTTCACCGACTCGCCCGCGGTGGGTTTTAATCCGACCGTCGTCAAATGCGCGCTAGCGACCCCCGCCGCCATCACGACCGCCAAACCCGTCTTCATCCAGTTTTTATGCATCATAGTCTCTCTCCTGTTCAATGGGTTATCCCCAACTCTACCGATGTAAAAATTAGCTTTTCATGGCGAAAAGCCCTCCTTTGGATCCCAATCCCTTCCCAGCCTGACCCACTTTCCCCTCCGAATGTGTATTATATGCACATGCATCCCATCATTTCCGCCCTAAGTCTCTTCGCGTTTCTCATGGTCCTTCCCGCCCGTTCCGCGGCGCCCAAGACCCTGCCTTTGTTTTCGCTTCCCGACCTGGAAGGAAAAATCCATGCCCCCAAGGAGTGGAAAGGCAAGGTCGTCGTCATCGACTTCTGGGCCACCTGGTGCGTCTCCTGTCGGGAAACCATTCCCGTCCTCAACCGGCTCAATGAGAAATACGGCGACAAAGGTTTCGTGGTCGCGGGCATCACCCTGGACAAGGGTCCCAAGGAAAAGATCGCCAAGTTCACCCGCAAGATGAAGATGAACTACCAGATCCTGTGGGACGCGGACGATATCATGTCCAAGCTTTTCGGGTTCGAAGGCTTGCCTTCGGTCTACGTGTTTGGCCGGGACGGAAACCTGCTCAAGGCCATGCCCCAATACACGGCCGCCCAGGAAAAGGAAATGGAAGCCCTAGTGGAAGCGCAGTTCCAAGAGCAGTAGTAAACAGGGAAAGACGCTAACCGGGACGCGCGCGGGTTTCCGCGAGCATGGCCTGACCGGCGCGCAGCTTGAAGAGCACAAGGCCCTGGTGGCCTTGGAGCCCATTGGAGAATAGGGAAAGGTTGTGAAATCCCGCCTCCAGCTTTCCGTCCAGAAGCACGGCCAGGAGCTTGCCCTGGGTATTGTACGCATGCAAGGTTACGCGCTCAGCCTCTTCGATGCCGAAGTTCACTTCCAGGCTGCCCGCCTGGGCGTCGAAGCGCATGGAGGGCGCGAAATAGACGCGATGCCCCGAGGCGGCCGCAAAGGCATCCGATCCTTCACCAGGTGAATACAAAGCGTGTCCATTCTCAGCTCCGTTCTCGGCCCCGTTCTCAGGCCCGGCCCCGGCAATGCCGAAGGTAATCAGCAGAATCATAGCCCATGCGTTTGAGTTCGACATTGGAAACCCCCTCCATTCGGATTCCGTCACTGGACAGGTCCGACCGCTTTCCAATATATCGCGCATCTCCTTATTTATCAGGGCATTTGGGGACGTGCGGGCCCGAAAGGAGGGGCCGAATCATCCCGGGAGTTTATTCGTTATTTGCCGGAATGTCCGGTTGTGGTTCCGATTTCCAGCAGTTGCCAGACGGTGATGCCCTTGTTTCCGGCCAAATCCACGGCATCCAGGCGGTAGGCGTAGAAACCCGCGGGCAGCGGTCCATTCTTCGCGTCGACGGGCTCCCAGCGGATCACTCGGGGCGGCAGGTCCTTTCCATGGAAGGTCTTCACTTCGTCTCCGGCCACCCCGTTGACCCCCACCGCGTGGATCACCAGGGTCCACTCCCGGATGCGGCCTTCGGCCAGGGCGCTGCCTTCGCCATCGAGGTGGCCGGGAATATAGGTCTTATCGCTCGCGGAAAGCCGGAAATGCACCCAGTCGCTAATGGCCCGGTTTGACTCCGTGATCACTACCTTGTCTACGCGCACCTCTACCTCCGGGGGCAGGGGATCAAGCTTGCTGCCCAAACGGAAATTGATCGAGATGGAATGCGAGGCCACTCCCTCGCCGGTCTCCTCGAATCCGCCGGTGTGGAAGGTATAGCCGCATACCAGGGCACCACGTCCCATCGGCAGGTTGAGAAAGGATCCCAAGGCAAACCCAGGAACACCTCCCCGAGGTAACAGGAAGGTTCCCCTGATCCCGATCTTGCCCCCCGGGGTGAAGCTGGAGGCCGTGGAGAAGGCGTGGGAAACCCGTCCCTCGGATGGGAGCCCGTCGGATCGCAGTTCATAATAGGCGTCTGGGCGATGGAAGGCTAGCCCGGCCAGGTGGATGCCCGCCCGGCCCGTGCCCAGGGCCAGGGAGTAACCCCGGCGCGTCCGGTAACCTTCCGGATCCTGCCCCACCCCCGATTCCTGGAGGTTGCGGGCCGACAGCCCCATCCACATCGCGTCGAAGGGGCGGAACATCGCTCCCACGTTCTCGTCGATCCCGAAACCGTCCAGGCCGAGGCCCGCGCCCGTCCCCACGCTTTGCGCGG
>JALYSE010000298.1 GCA_030854955.1 Fibrobacterota bacterium
TCCTATCATGCTTTCTCCATGCCCGTCAAAACTCCCTTCTTCGCCGCTTTTTCCGTCCATGCCGATGGAGCGGCATCGCGTTTCGTCGGCAAATCATTCGTATCCAGCCTTGGCAATTCTAGCGCCTTGCCGGGTACGCATTCCGCAAGCTCGACCGCGGTCGTGACCGCGGCCCCGCAGTTCCTCTCCTTGAGGGCCGCTAGGCTATCGTCATTATAGGAACCATAAGGATAGCAGAACCAGAAATCCCGCTTGGCCAATCCGAGTGAATCAAGGTATGCCAGGGAGCTATCGATATCCGCCGCCTGGGAGGCGGCGTCGAGCCGGGCGAGCCAATAGTGGCGGTGGCCATGGCTTCCGATCTCCATTCCTCCATCGGCCATCTCTCGCAAATCTTCCCCGCTGGCGTAAAGTTCGTCTCCGAAGGATTTCTCGTCGCGGGACACATGGTTCGCGAACAGGCGCACGGAAATCCTCGTTCGCAACGCCTCAGGCAACGCATGCTGGAGGAGGCGCTTGAAATAGATCACATCCGCATTGTCGAAGCGGTTGGCGACCCGATGGAGCTTGCGATAGTCTTCCAGGGTATCCAATTCGAACTCGCCTTTGGCCTCCAGAACGGCATCTTCCATCTCCTTCACCAATCCCTTCATATCGGCTACGCTGGCCAGTATGAAGTGGATCCGGTTCACATCGAGGAGCTCGCGGTCCCTGGTGGCGGAAGTCGGGGGGAAGAAGACGCCTGACATCCCCCTGGCCTTCAGGGCGGGATAAACATGCCTAACATGGTCCTTGTATCCGTCATCGAAGGTCAGGAGGGCAGCCCTCTCCGGCAGCGGCCGACCTTCCCGAAGGCAGGCCATCACTTGGGCCGGGTGGACCGGACGGTAGCGGCTTTCCAGGTAGTCCAGTTGGCCTTCGAAGGCCCTGGTTTCAAGCCCCTTGATTCCGGGATAACGGCTGCCTTCGATGGGCCGCACATAATGATACATGACCATGGTCAAAAGGGCGCTGGTCACGACTTATTTCCTGCGCAGTACCAGATGCCAGCGGCCTGCGGAACCGCCTGTCAATACATTGACAACGGTGTGTAGTTCCGATTGGAGCGTTTCGAACTTAGCGGAGAACAGGTCGTCGATCTTTCGTTTGTCGAAATAGGATTGGATGGTTCCCTGTTCATGCGCCGTGGTCACCTCCTTTTCACCGGAAAAGAGCTCTCCGGTGACGGGATCCTTCTCGGCGATGAGATTGCAATAGAAAAGGCCGCCGGGCTTCAGAACCCTGGCGAGTTCGGATACTCCCTTCCTGGCGATCTCGATGGACATGCTATCGACCACGCTGTCGCTCAGGGCGTGATCAAAGAATCCGTCCTTCCAGGGCAATTCGCGGACATCCCCAACTCTGATCCGATCCTTTTCGGCGCCTTTCAGCATTTCGTGCGCCCATTTATGGGCTTCGCCCACGGCGACGCTGGAAAGTTCGATGCCGTACATTTCGAGCCCCATGGAATGCCCGAATTGGATATGCCTGCCGATTCCGCAACCGAAGTCCAGCACCTTGCTCCCCTTGGCTCCGGGCAGGACGTCCTGCACCGCATCAAGGCCCACGCGCTTGCGCAGGTATCGCGATACGAACCGGATGGCGTTGTCGGAAGGCCAGAAAACGAAATTTTCGCGCCGCTCGTAGGAATGGTCCCAATCCTTGGTCATTCCGTCGATGTTCGTGCCCATTGTGTTGCCTCCTGGAGATTCATTTTCCTTGCCACGCCCAACATGATTTCGTGCGGGGCGGCGCCCTTCTTTTCCAAGAACGAGTTCGTCTGATCGGTATGCATCCTTGGCAGCCTGTCCACATGGAAGGAAAGATTGCCATACTCATTGGCCAGGTACCGGCAAAGGGCTTCCCCTGCCGATTTCGCGCAGATATACTCCGCGAACCCCGGTGCCTTTTGATCGAGAAAGACGGTGGAAGGGTAGAATACCCTCGCCCCCTTTCCTCGGGCCAGCACCCGGCAGATTTCATCGAAGGCGTCGACATAGTAGGACATGAAAGAGTCGAGCAGGGTCCGATCCATCGAAGGCCCTTTGTTGTTCTGTATGGCGGGAGAGGCGAAATAATAGACATGGGTGGGCGCATCGCCCGAAGCAATATGCCCTTCCAAGCCGCTTTGGGCGCGGAGGGCGTCGAGTTGCAGGGTCCTGCAGCGGCCCCCTCCGGAAGCGATGTCCTCGACGACGTTCCGGGCGTCCTTTTCGCCGAGCAGGTAAGTGATCACGGAATGTCCACCGCCGGCGGCGATGATTTTCGCCATGACTTCGCCGAGGCCTCGGGAACCGCCGATGATGAGCGCGATCTGGCCGGCGAATTCGTCAGGCTTTACCAGACCTCGGATTGCTTCCATGCCGACCTGGATTGCCGGGGACGGACGGAAAAAAGCGTCTAGGTTCCCTTCCAGCCCCCCACCGGTGAACGAGACGCGGATCGGAGCGTTGGGTATTGAATGCCGGGTCACCTGAAATTCAAGACGCGCTTCATCCGTGGGGAGGAAAGCGAAATCAAGCCCCGAGAAAATGGAATTCAGGCCGGGGCAATGCATGCCGACCAGACGGGACAGACCTAGCAGGGCAGCAGTCCGGAGCGAGCCGATGATAGCCACCAGGTTGGGAAAGAGGTCCTCCAGGGCTTTGGCATCCCCCCAGGCCTCCAGAACGCCGCGCATGCCATTGAGCTCCTCAAAGGATTTTACGTCCGGGTGCCCTGACACATTCCTCGGGGCCGGGGTACAGGCGGCTGTATATCGCGGCCGTTCCAGGGGTCCGGGCGTGATCCGGATTGATGCGATCGCTTTGGCCTTTCTTTGGACTAGCAAAACGACATCGCATCCTTCTTCCCGGCGGGAAAGGCGGATCTCTTCCGACAGGTTCACGGGCTTGAGAAAGGCGACCCTTATCCTGGACGGGACCGTCGCCCCGTGCTCCCCCAGGTACCTATCCAAGGCCCAGGCCAAGGTATGGATGCCATGGGCAATCTGGCCGTAAGACGTTCTTCTTGCCGCTATAGGGTCGACATGGATAGGATTCCAGTCCCCGGAAATCGTCGCAAAATCAATCTGATCGACAGTTTCAAAACTACGGGTGAACGTGCTATGCATCCTTGGTTTTGCCTTTTGTTCCGGTATGGGAGCCCAATTTGGAAGGCATTCCCTATGGCGGATCCCTTTTGCAAGCCCCGATAGAAGTTCAATTTCTTCGGTGCCTAAGATTATCAAATATAATACAATGGGAATCAAGAGCCTGAGGACGCATTTCAAGAAAATTGGATTTTCAGGTTCGGAATCGGAAAAAACAAGAATGTTCGACATTCGAGAAGATCACATCCAACCGGGGACCCTTTTGAAGGACGCGCAGGCACTTCACACCGGTTCGAAGGGCGCAGTCTTCGACCTGGATGGATTGCTGATTGATAGCGAACCCCATTGGTGGTGGGCGCAGGCCATTACGCTCGAAGAGGCCGGAGCAATGGTCACCGAATCCAGAATGATTGAAACCACCGATCCAGGATTGGAAGCGGCCTTTATTCTCTGGAGGGAATGGCTTCCCGAAGCTCCTTTGGAAAAGAAGGCGATCGGGGATCGCTTACAGGAGTTGATGGGGGAGAGAATCGCCAAAGAGGGCAAAGCCAAACTAGGGGTGCACCATACCATTGAAATATGCAGAAAAGCCGGCTGCAGGTTGGCCGTGACGTCCTCTTCGGGCACACTTTTCATTCGCATTGCATTGCGCAGACTCGGTGTGCTGGAGTATTTCCATGTCCTGGTTTCTTCCCAGGAAATGCAACAGGGGAAGCCTCATCCCGCTGTATACATGGCAGTTGCCAAGCGTTTGGGGCTCCTTCCCGGGGAATGCCTTGCCTTCGAGGACTCGATCCACGGGTTGCAATCCGCCAAGTCGGCGGGAATGAGATGCGTAGCCGTACCTGAGGGTATGGGCGCTTCCGGTGCCGGCTCCGGGATCGCGAACATTGTGCTTCCCTCGCTGGATTCCTTTACACTCCATATGTTGACGGCGTGACGGCGAGGGAACGACATATGCGGGCCGGGCCGGGGAGGGAATCACCTCTGGATTTTTTTTATACTGTTCCCTCCCTGGGCGATCGCCCGTTTGTTGAAAAAAAACTTGAGCCGGTGTTGCGGTCGATATATACTGCTGGAATGAAAATCGAATCGGGTTTTAATGGCCTTTAGGCAGAAACAGGTATTGGCCCTGGTGCCGGCGCGTGGCGGATCCAAAGGGGTTTTGCGCAAGAACCTGCGCCGGGTTCATGGCAAACCGCTCGTGGAGCACACGCTCGAAGCGGCTAAGGGATCCCGGTTCGTGGACAAAGTCTATCTCTCATCCGATGACGAGGAGATCCTGGACGTCGGCCGGGCATTGCAGGTGGAAGCGTTCAAGCGCATTGCAACCGCGGCGAGCGACACGGCTACTTCGGGCGAGGTGGTGGGCAATTTCATCGATTGCCTCCCCCGAGGGATTATTGAAGCGGACCCCTTCATCGCCTACTTGCAGCCAACATCCCCCTTGCGGAACTCCGGGCATATCGACGCGGCCTTCATG
>JALYSE010000090.1 GCA_030854955.1 Fibrobacterota bacterium
CCGGTCCCGGGTCAGGAAGATGGATCCGTCGCGGTGATCGAAGACGGCGAAAGCAAACATCCCGCGCAGCCTGGGCAGGCAATCCGCGCCCCATTCCTTGTAGGCGTAGAGAAGGGTTTCCGTATCGCTCCGGGTGCGGATGGGATGCCCCTTGGCCAGGAGTTCCGCCTTCAATTCATTGTGGTTGTAGATTTCGCCGTTGAAGACCAGGGTCAGTATCCCGTCCGCATCGGTCATGGGCTGGAGCCCATGGGTCAGGTCCAGGATACTCAGGCGCTTGTGCGCAAGGGCCGCTTTGCCGGAGGGATGGACAAAGACCCCGTTCTGATCCGGGCCCCGGTGATGGAGGGTCTGGTTCATCCGTTCAATCAGAGGAGCCAGATTGGGGATGGAATGGGAACCTATGAGACCGACTAATCCGCACATGAGCTGCAAAATTTAACTATTATCGCCCGCCCCTTCGATGTCGCCGGTAACCTGCGTTCCATGCAGCAGTCTACCGCTTTCCCGGCCTTGTAACCAGGGTCTTGAGGCGGCGGTATTTGGTTTATTTCAATGTAAGGAATATGTAAATTAGAGCCAGTCAGGCCATATTCAGGGTCCGGGCTGTACTATTTCGCAGAGGAGGTGGAAAATGTCCGATAAATTCTCCCAACGGCATGGGAATTGCCGATTTTGCGACGCCCCTCTGGAGCACAGCTTCGCCGATCTTGGCATGTCCGCGCTTTGCCAAAGCCAGGTGGCGCCGGAAAAATACAACCACTACGAGCCCTTCTATCCGCTGCATGCCTATGTATGCGGCAAGTGTTTCCTGGTCCAGCTCGAAGAGTTCGTCAGTCCGGCGGACATCTTCGGCGAGTACGCCTATTTCTCCTCCTTCTCCGATTCGTGGCTTAACCACGTCAAGGCCTATTCGGACAAGATGGTCGAGCGCTTTGGGATCAACTCCAAAAGCCAGGTGGTCGAGATCGCCAGCAACGATGGCTATCTCTTGCAATGGTTTAAGGAGAAGGGCGTCCCGGTCCTGGGCATCGAGCCCGCCGCCAACGTCGCCGCCGCTGCGGTCAAGAAGGGCATCCCTTCCGTGGTCAAGTTCTTCGGCAAAAAGACGGCCAGTGAGGTCGCCGCCGAATACGGCAAGGCGGACCTGCTCCTTGGCAACAACGTACTCGCCCATGTGCCGGACCTGATGGACTTCGTGGGGGGAATGAAAATCCTCCTGAAGCCCACGGGCGTCATCACCATGGAATTCCCGCACCTGATGCAGCTCATGCAGCAGAACCAGCTGGACACCATCTACCACGAGCATTTCTCCTATTTCTCCTTTACCACGGTGGAAAAGGTATTCGCCGCCCACGGTCTCACCTTGTTCGACGTGGAGGAGTTGCCCACCCACGGCGGATCCCTGCGCATCTACGGCCGCCATGCCGAGGACGCTTCCAAGCCCGTCGGCCCCCGGGTCGCGGAGCTGAAGGCCCGCGAGGACAAGGCCGGCTTCAACAAGCTGGAAGGTTACCTCGCCTTCAACGAGAAGGCCAAAGAGACCAAAAGGCAGGTTCTGGATTTCCTCATCAAGGCCAAGCGCGCTGGCAAGACCATCGTGCAGTATGGCGCGGCCGGCAAGTCCAATACCCTGCTCAACTATTGCGGCATCCGCAAGGATTTCATGGAATACGCCGTCGACCGCAATCCCTATAAGCAGTTCAACTACCTGGCGGGCACACGCATTCCGGTGTATCCTCCCGACAAAATCAAGGAAACGAAACCGGATTTCCTGTTTATCGGGGTCTGGAACCTGAAGGAAGAAATCATGGCGCAGACCGCCTATATCCGGGAATGGGGTGGGCAGTGGATTGTGCCCATTCCAGAGCCGAAAATCTACCCATAATCATGCTTCCGTTGAACCGGTAACCAGTTGGCAAGTGAAGGAGAAAAACTGTGGCGGAAACCGCACGTGACATAGTGAACAAGGATTTGGATTTTCTCTGCCAGTCGTTGCGTGAAGAGTTCGGCACAATGAGCGGGAAAAATCTCCTCATTGTAGGGGGGGCCGGGTTCCTGGGATATTACCTGGTTCAATCCGTAGTTCGCTGGAATGAAACCGAGGGGTCCAAGCAGCCTATCCGACTCACGGTATACGACAACTATATCCGCGGGATTCCCCAATGGCTCTCCGCATTGCAAGGGAATGTTAATCTTTCTCTCGTTACCCAAGACATTTCCAAACCTCTCCCGGTGAATATGCCGGATTTCCAATTCATCATCCATGCCGGATCCATAGCCTCTCCGATATATTATAGGAAGTACCCAGTTGAAACCATGGACGCCAATGTCGGCGGCCTTCGTTCCCTGCTCGGCTATGCGAAGGCCCAGGTTGAGGCCGGTAAGCCCTTCGAGGGACTTCTTTTCTATTCAAGCAGTGAAATATACGGAGACCCGACGCCGGAGTTTATCCCAACTCCTGAAACCTACCGGGGAAATGTTTCATGCACCGGACCTCGCGCCTGTTATGACGAGTCCAAGCGATATGGCGAAACCCTATGCGTGAATTTCACTCAACAATACAACCTACCAATCAAAGTTGCGCGACCATTCAATAATTACGGCCCAGGTTTGAAAATCACGGATACCCGTGTGCTCCCTGATTTCGCCAGGGACGTATTTTCCGGACGTGACATTGTGATGAAATCAGATGGAAGCCCAAAACGAACCTTCTGCTATGTGTCGGATGCGGTAGCAGGTTATTTTAAAGTCCTTATCAAGGGAAAGCCGGGAGAGGCATACAATATCGGAATCGAAACCCCCGAAATTTCCATGGCACAATTGGCGGATAAGGTGGTCTCCTTGGGCCGGGAACTTTTCAACTATCAAGGAAAAGTCGTCCGAAAAGTGGATGCGGATTATCTCATGGACAATCCTGAACGACGCCAACCCGTAATCGCCAAGGCGCGGGAACATCTCGGTTACGACCCGAAAGTCTCGGTAGATGAAGGCCTAAGGCGCACAATGATCTGGTACTCCGGTAACCTTGAGGCTTCGGAGGCTTGATGAAAATTTCCATAATGGGAACCGGATATGTAGGCTTGGTCACCGGCGCTTGCCTTGCGGAAAAAGGACATTCGGTGACATGCATTGATGTGGATTCGAAGAAAGTCGACCGCATCAACCGCGGCGAATCCCCCATTTACGAGACCGGCCTGGAAGCTCTGCTTACCCGCAACCTTGGGAAACGGCTGAGCGCCACCGTAGAATCGATTGCAGCGATCAAGGATTCAGAAATGACCATGATTGCGGTAGGCACTCCCTTCGACGGCGAGCGTATCGATCTCAGTTACATACGAGCCTGCGCTCAAACAATCGGGAATGCTCTGAAGTCCAAAACGGGCTACCATGTAGTTGTGGTCAAGAGTACGGTTGTCCCCGGGACCACGGACAAAGTCGTGCTGCCAACCCTGGAAGCAGCCTCTGGGAAGCGCGCCGGAATTGATTTCGGTGTTGGCATGAATCCGGAATTTCTGACCGAAGGCGAGGCGATCAGTGACTTCATGGCCCCGGATCGAATTGTATGCGGCGGCATCGACGATCGCACCAGGGACGCCTTAGAGGAACTCTACGCGGGTTTTCCTGAGGTACCCAAAATCCGAACCAACAACAGTTCCGCGGAAATGATTAAGTATGCATCGAACGCTTTGCTTGCGAATTTGATTTCATTCTCCAACGAAATCGCCAACCTGGGCGCGGCCCTAGGGGGAATTGATACGGTTGAGGTGATGCAAGGACTTCACCTTAGCCGATATCTAAGCCTTGCTGGTGACCAGGGGGGGCTGAGATTTCCCGCAATCAACTCATTTCTAATGGCTGGTTGCGGGTTCGGGGGCAGTTGCCTTCCTAAGGATGTCAGCGCGCTGGTCGCCCACGGCAAATCCGCCGGCGTGCCCATGGATATGCTTCAAGCGTCCCTCACTGTAAACGGAAGACAACCGGATGAGATCTTTCGTCTGCTTGCCAAGCACTTTCCGGTACTCAAGGAAAGGCGCATAACCGTACTTGGCCTTGCCTTTCGCCCCGACACCAATGACATGCGCGAGTCACCGGCGATTCCCGTGATTCGCAGGCTCCAAAAGGAAGGCGCCATTGTTACCGCTTTTGATCCGATTGCGTCCCAGGAAGGAAAAGCCATTTTTGGAGAGGGCATCAAAATCACCGATACCCTTGAGAGCGCAATGCAGGGTGCAGAAGCAATCATTTTAATTACCCGATGGAAGCAATTCGAACGCCTGCCGTCATTGTTGAAAGCGGAAGCCAACCAACCGTTGGTTATCGACGGCCGGCGCATGCTTGACAAGAACTCAGTCAAGCGTTATGAGGGTATAGGGCTCTGATGAAGGAATTGATGGAATCGCCAGAGACTTCGGCATCGGGCGCTAGAATGTACGAGCTTGTCGCAGAGCTATACCCTATTTGCCGCAGCATCACCGGAAATGGGGTCAGGCAAACCTTAGCCATTCTCGGAAAAACCATTCCGCTCACCATCCACGAGGTTCCAACCGGCACCCAGGTACTGGATTGGACCGTACCGCGAGAGTGGAATATTCGTGATGCCTATATAAAGGATACCCAGGGTAATCGCGTAGTCGATTTCAAAGCAAACAACCTGCATGTAGTCGGCTACAGCGTGCCGGTAAATGCCATCATGACCCTGGAAGAATTGCACCCACGCTTGCATTCCTTGCCTTCCAAACCAGGTCTAATTCCGTTTCGAAATTCCTTTTATAAAGATGATTGGGGGTTTTGCCTTACCCACAGCGCCCTTCAAAATCTGAAACAAGGAAATTACGAGGTTTGCATTGATTCATCATTAACCCAAGGTAGTCTTACCTATGGTGAAATCACCTTGCCCGGGACCAGTAAAGAGGAAGTTCTAATAAGCTGCCATGTTTGCCACCCATCCCTCGCGAATGACAACCTTTCCGGAATCGCGGTGGCGCGGGAAATCGCCACGTTACTTTCAAAAATCACGCATAGGTACACGTATCGTATCTTATTCCTGCCCGTTACCATCGGCGCAATCACCTGGTTGGCACGAAACCAGGATAACCTTCAATGGGTGCGCCATGGTCTGGTCCTTAGCCTACTAGGGGATGCCGGACCCATGACCTACAAGCGCAGCCGCCAAGGAGATTCCGAGGTGGATCTCGCTGCCGGGCACATCTTTAAGCATGCGGCAAAGGGCTCAACCGTGGAGGATTTCATTCCTTACGGATACGACGAGCGCCAGTTTTGTTCTCCGGGGTTCAACCTACCTGTTGGTTGCCTGATGCGCACGCCTCACGGGCGGTTTCCGGAATACCATACTTCCGGAGACAATCTCGATTTCATCAAGCCGGATTCCCTCAAAGATTCGCTGACCACTTGTCTGGCCATCCTTGATGTTCTGGAAAATAACGGCGTATATGTGAATCAAAATCCAAAAGGCGAGCCTCAGCTTGGCCGGCGAGGATTATATCGGGCTATGGCAGATCGCGGAAATGATGACTGGAACGAGATGGCCATGCTCTGGAGTTTGAACCTTGGTGACGGTGAGCATACCTTGCTCGAAGTCGCTGAGCGCTCAGGTTTACCATTCACCCAGATTCTTCAGGCAACGGAAGCCCTTCGTGATTGTGGCCTGATGGTTCCTGGTCCTGGAAAAGGCCTAAAGTAATCTAATGCAAAACGGGGAGTACCCAAAATGAAGGTTGTTCTGTTCTGCGGCGGATTGGGCATGCGGCTCCGTGAGGTATCCGAAAGCATCCCCAAGCCCATGGTCCCAATCGGATATCGGCCCATTATCTGGCACCTGATGAAGTATTATGCCTATTTTGGACATAAAGAGTTCATCCTGGCGCTGGGCCATAAGGCTGACATGTTCAAAAGCTATTTCCTCAATTATCAGGAGTGGCTGTCCAACGACTTCACTCTGGACGGCAAGACGGGCACGCACACCTTGCTGCATACCGACATTCACGACTGGAAAATCACCTTCGTGGACACGGGCGCGCATTCCAACATCGGCATGCGCCTCAAGGCCGTGGAGAAGCATATCGGGACCGACGAAGCCTTCCTGGCGAACTACAGCGACGGTCTCACCGATATGAACCTGAACAACCTTACCGACTTCTTCAAGAAGAAGGACAAGATAGCCACCTTTATGAGCGTGCATACGGGCCAGAGCTTCCACACCGTCACAAAGCGCGACGACGGGACCGTGGAGAGCATCACGGACATGGCCAAGTCCGGACTCACCATCAACGGCGGATTCTTCGCGTTCAAGCGCGAGATTTTCGAATACATGAGGCCGGGCGAGGAGCTGGTGCACCAGCCCTTCCAGCGCCTGATCGACAAGGGCGAATTGACCGCTTACCAGCACGACGGATTCTGGGGCTGCATGGACACGTTCAAGGACAAGCAGCAGCTGGACGATTTGTACGCCAAGGGCAGTGCGCCCTGGGAAGTGTGGAAGAACGAAACGTGAGGACCGCATGCTGAAGACGGCTTTGCCCGGATTGGCTAGGGTCCTATGCCTGGGCGCCCACTGCGACGATATCGAAATCGGCTGCGGCGGAACCGTGATGCGGCTGATCGAGGAGCATGCGGGCCTGGACGTGACCTGGGTGGTCTTCACTTCCAACCCCGCGCGGGCCAAGGAGGCGGAAGCCGCGGCCAACCTTTTCCTGGAAGGCGCGGGCACCAAGCAGGTGATCATCAAAACCTTCCGCGATGGTTTTCTGCCGTATGAAGGCGCCCTGGTCAAGGCGGAGTTCGAAGCCCTGAAGCCCCTGGTGAAACCGGATCTCATCCTCACCCATTACCGCCAGGACCTGCACCAGGATCACCGGCTGGTTTCGGAACTCACCTGGAACACCTGGCGCGACCATTTGATCTGGGAATACGAAATCCCCAAGTACGACGGCGACATGGGGATCCCCAACGGCTTCGTGGCCCTGGAGGAGCCGATGCTCCGCCGTAAGGTGGACCTGATCCGGCAATGCTACCCAACCCAATGGGGCAAGAACTGGTTCAGCGAGGAGACCTTCTTCGCCCTGGCGCGCCTGCGCGGCATGGAGTGCCAGGCCCCGGGCAAATACGCCGAAGCCTTCCACTGCCGTAAAATCCGCTTGTAATTCCGTCGCCGCTTAGGGGGCTCATCGACGGCGGAGCCGGCCTGGGGCGCGGCGGAAACTGCGGCTCGAAAAAATAGACGCAAAAAAAAGGCGGAGGTTTTGCCCTCCACCTTTTCCTTTGGGTGCCTTTGCAGGCTTCCGATTACTTCCTGCGACGAGCGGCTACGACCAGGCCGACCAATCCCAGGCCCATGAGGCCGAGGGTGGTGGGCTCGGGAATGGGCTCGACCGATTCGACCATCACGACCATGTCGTCGAAGTCGAAGTCGGCGGGGCTGTTCATGTCTTCCCAGGCCAGAACGTATTCGTTCGGGGTCCAGGTGCCGGAGAACAGGGTCGGCAGGGTGACGGCATCGCCATTACCCTGGAACGCGACCATGTGGTCCATTGCATCGGCGTTGAGGGCGTTGTCGGAGTAGAAGGTGCCGCCGGGGCCCGTCAGGAAGTAGCCGAAGGTGCTGCCCGAGAACGCCACACCGGTGTTCGCGAAATTGACGTAGACGGTGCCGGTGGCCTTGATGGATACGGCGGCCTGGTCGCCATCGGTGGCGGCGCCGGCGAACAAGATGACCTTGTTCGAGGGGCTGGCGGCGTCATAGAGGCCGAAGGTGTTGCTGGCGCTGAAGCCGGCGACTTCGACGATCATGGTGGCGGCGGACGTGCCGGAAGCGGTGAGCTTCCAGTACTTGTCCGCGGAAACCTGATCCGCGTTTACATCGATGCTGCTCGTGCCATCATCCGTGATGCCATTGAGGATGGTCTGGAGGCTGGAGCCGTTGATGACGGTTCCCCAGGAGGCGCCGACCAAAGCCAGGGTGGCGATAAGGCTGAGCTTGAAGTTGTTCATTTAAAACCTTTCCGAAAGTGATTTCGATACTTTTATTATAAGCGAAGCCTGTGCCAATCTTTTTCCGCTATTCTCTACACAAAGTGACCATGGTGAAGATGCATGTGTAAAAAAAACCGGCTAGGGGGGGCTTTTTTTTACACCCAAACCTTGAATTTAGAGGATTTAGGGCAGGTTTTTTTCCAATTCGGGAAGGAGATAGCGCGTAAAGTCCGCCATCCTACCCTCGATCTGAGCCCGGCTTTCCCCGCGCGATTCCGGAGTCAATAAGCGGACCAAGGATGCCCCTTGATGCTCTTTTCCGAAGAACCCCCCTACAAACATCAAGAGACTTGAGCGCAGATATTGCGCCGTATAGGTGTCCCCGATCTTGTACCAGTAGCAGACCCATTGCCTTCGATCCCGAAGGTCGATGGAGATCAGCTTGGACCGCACGCGATCGTTTTCGAGCCCCAGGTCCCCGATGCTTCCCACCATGGCTCCCGCGCCCCGGAGGCATGCCTCCTGGGCATGGGCGGATTTCAGGCTGCTATGGGCGATGTAGGCCACCACCAGTTCCATATGGTTCCGGCCGTTGGAATAGGTGCGCTTGATGATGTCCTTGGTTTCCAGACCCTGGACCTCACTGGCCGAAGCCGGGACCTCCTCAACGAGTTCCCACGACCCCAGACGGGGGGAGATGTTGCGGGTCAGGTCCGTATCGCCCTGGACCACCTGGCGGAACAACCGCGTATTGGACAACCAGGCCGAAGCGCCCAACAGGACCAAAGCGGCGAGGGTGGCCAGGGATCGTTTGTCAGCGATCATGGGTGACCTTTTCCGGAGAGGCCTGGAAGTCAGGCTTCTGCGGCATCGCCCTGTCCAGGATCAGGGTGACGAGCCAGAGACAACCGAACGCGGCGGCGAAAATGATGGAGCCCGTGAACAGATGCAGATCCCATGAACCGATCAGAGAACGGAAGACCGCGGCCTGTCCGAGCCAGATGACCAGGAGCGAGACGAGGAAAATCCGGATGCCGTTGCCTACAATGGCGGCCGGGATGGCCATCAGGAGCACGGCCAGCACTTGGGTCTTGCCCTTTTCCCGGATCATCCAGGCATAGAGAACGCCCAGGGAAAGCAGAGCCAAAAGGCTGCGCAGGCCGGAACACACGTCCCCCACCGCCAGCTTCTCTTCGCCGAAAATCATGTAGGATCCCTGCCGGATGGCGGGCAGGCCGATGAGGTTGAGAAGCCCGGTGGCCAGATCCGAGGCCAGGAGCTTGAGGGAGAAATTCATTTTGCTGATCACGAATTCCGGAGGCGGAACCATGAAGAGGAGGAACAGGATGGGAAACCAGACCACCTTGCCCATGGGCCAACCGAACCGGAGCAGGGTGAAACCGTACAAGACCAGCACCAAGGTAATGCCGGAGATCGAGGAGACATCCGCCATCCCAGACACCACATGGAGCGCCAGGCCCGCGCAGACAAGGAGGAAGCCCGACAGGGATCCCCATCCGCGGACGGATGCCGATGCGAGGACGCTCCGGATGCGTGCTCGTTCCTGCCAGAGGAGGAATGCCGATATGGGAGGGATGAGCCAGCCATGGGCCATGTACGAGTCCGTCTCTTCCCAGCGCGCGATCATCCATTTGAAGGTCGGGAAATAATTCGCGATCAACAGGACCGCGAAAGCCGCCCAGGCAATGGTCTCATAGGGAATGGACCTGGCCGGCGCCGAAGCGGAATCAGGTCGCATCGGACGGTTTCCCATTTATCCCAGCTCGGCCAGGAGTTTTTCCGCGTCCTTGCGCTCGTCGAAAGGCAGCTTGGTGCCGAGCGCCGAATCCAGGTGCTTGCGGGCTTCGTCCTTTTTGCCGGCCTTGGCCAGGATATAGGCAAGATGGTATTGGAACGCGGGGAAGTCGGGAACCAGATCCAAGGCGTTGCGGATATGCTTTTCCCCCTCTTCGCCTTTTCCATTCACGGCCAGGATCCATCCGATAGTGTCGAGGATGCGCGGATCCAGGTTCTTCGCGGCCTTCAGCTTGTCCAAATAGGGTGTCGCCTTTGCCAGGTCGCCCTGGTTGATCCCGTATTCCCACGCCATATTGTTCAGCACCACGGTGTTTGCCGGGTTCAGGACGAGCTCCTTCTCGTAATACCCGATGGCCTTGTTCTTGTCCTTCTTGAGCCAATGCTCCGCCAGGATGGTGTTGACGCCCTGGAGATTCGGGTATTCCTTGGACAACTTTTCCGCCATGGCCATGGCCGTGACCGTCTGGCCGGAAGTCGTGAGCAATTGCAGCAAGGCCACCTTATGGGTGAGGGAAGGATTTGGAAGGGTTCCCAGGATCCTGACCGCTTCGGCGGCGTTGCCCACGGCGGAAAGTTGCCCGGTATACATTTCAATGGCCAGGGGGCTCTTGGGCCAGCGCTTGTAGAGCGCTTCGACGGTCTTGAAGGTCCAGAAATCCTGGTGGTTGAGGCCGTAATAGGTAATCAAGGCCCATTGGCCGATGAACTCCTTGTCGGGCATCAATTGCGACTTGAACGCCTCGAGGGATTTCTTCAGGCTGTCCGGCTGCTGCCCGATCAGATCCACGGCCTTGTTCTCCTGGCCGATGGCCAGGTACGCCGCGATCAAGGGCGGCAGGAGCCCCGGGCGCTTATCCGTGATCTGCATGGTTTTCAGGACTTCCAGGGCTTTGGCGGGATTCTGGACCTTCATGTAGAGATAGAAGGTCATGTTTTCCGAACTCATGCGCGCGCTGGGGGAGATTTCCCCGATGGCCTTGTAGACCGTGACGGCGGAATCGTAGTTGCCGCTTTTGACCAGCACGATGGCGAGCTCGGAAAGGGCCAGCAGATTGCCCACCTTGGCTTCCGTGTAACCGGTGAGGGCGGCCCGGGCCTCTTCCAGCCGGTTGCTCAGGGAGTAAAGCCTGGCTTTGCGGATCTGGATGGCCTGGACCTGTTCCGGATCCGATTCCTTCCAGGAGTCTAGGACCTGTTGGGCGGAATCGACCTTGCGTTCCCGCAGGAACCCATCGACCAGTAGAAGGCGAGCGCGGTTGTTTTTTGGGTCTTTTTCCAGGATTTGGCCCAGGAAGTTACGACTTTCCGCGATCCTCCCCTGCTTGATCAGGATTTCAGCCAGGGGCAACAGAGCCGGAACGGAGTCGGGATATTTCGAGTAGAGGTAACGCAGTTGGGCTTCGGCCAGATCGAGGCGACCCTGCTTGGCGCGGATATTGGTCAGAAGCAAGCGCGCGGGAAAATGCCAGGGGTCGATTTCCAGTAGCCCGTTAAGGGCATCGAAGGCCGTTTCCGTTTCGCCCATCTGGAAAGCCAGTTGGGCCAGAAGCATCTTGCCATCTTTGTTGGTGGGGTGTTCCTGGGAGAACTTGCGCGTATTGGCGAGGGCTTCCGTGTTGTTCTTGTCCTGAAGATTCATCCTGTTGGTCAGATTCAGGACTTCCAGAGAGGCATAGGGCGTGTACCCACCCTTGGCTTTGAACGCCTTTTCGTACTCCAGGCGGGCGGCGGTCAAATTATTCTCTTTGGCATACATCCGCGCCTTGATGATATGGTTGGAGTAGCGTTTGGCGGGCATGTTTTGCCAAATCAAATACGCGGCTGCGGCTAGGATGGGAATGGGCACTAGGTACAGAAGTTTTTTCATGGTCGCCAGTATGTGGAAGTGGTATGCTTAACAGAACCATTATCGTAACAATCGTCCCAACAAAACAGCGAAATTTAGAGCCTCAAAATTAATATTTATCTTTCCCACCCGTAAATGCGCGCCAGTACTCCATCTTCGAATGAATACCATGAGGGAGAATCGGAGGTAATTTCCACCGCTCCCCGGAAAGTACCCTCCATATCGAGCCTGTTCCACATTCTGTGGCTCAGGAAATGGTTCGCCCTGACCGCATGGCTCCTGGCGGCTATTCCCGTCGGCACCATTTTGTCCGTCTACGACCTTCCCAAGACCTATACCGCCACTACGGTCATCCGGTTCCCGGAAGTCATCGGAGCCCAGACGAATGTGATGCGCGACGTGGCCATCACCCAGGGCCAGAGCATCATCAGCATCCTAAACAGCCATCAGGTGCGAGAAGGGACCATCCGCAAACTGGGCCTGCGCATGCGCATCTACACTCCGGAGCTCTTCCATAAGGATGTCTTTAGGGAGCTCCAGTACGGCGAGGGCCTGGGCACGGGTGATTACACCATCACCTTAGAGAAGAACGGGTCCCACGCCACCGTCCTCTACGTCCCGCCGGAAGGATCATCGGGTTACAAAATCCACAGCGGGCCCATCCAGCCGGAAGGGCGCCTTACTATGCCCGGCCTGGACATCCAGTTCACCCAGGATTTCCTGGCCGGCAGCCGGGGGAACCGGGTCGATCTGAGCTTCAATCCCCTGGACGGCACCTTTCAGGAGATGAAAAAGAGCCTGACGGCCCGTCCGCTGGGCGGCGGCAATTTCGAATTGAAAATGAAGGATCGGGATCCATGGCTGGTGGCGGATATTCTGAACGCGCTGCGGGCCCAGTTCCTGGAAGTGTACTACGGGACCACGGAAGTGCAGGACGTGGGCATCCTGGTCCAGATGGAAAAGGATCTCGAAGCTTCCAAGGAGCGCCTGGAGAAAAGCCAGGACGAACTCTCCCGCTATTACTCCGCCCATCCGGAACTGGTGGCGCAGCAAGGGCCCACCCAGGGGGAAAACATGGCCTACCTGGAATCGCGGCAGCAGATCGACATCATCCAGCAGCATAAAAAGCGCGTGCAGCAGGCTTTCGCCGCCAAGGAGCAAGGGGCCTCGCCGGAGAAGAATTATTACTGGGCCATGGAATTGCTCTCGACCATGGCCGAGGCGGGCGAAGCCAAAGCCAACATTCAGCGCTTGAGCCTGCAGGAGGTGAACACCCGCCAGATAAACCACCAGCGGACCCTGGGTCCCGAGCACCCCAAGATCAAAGAGGCCGAGACCGAAAAGGAGGCCCTCTACGGCCAGATCGAGGAGGCGAAAAACTCCCTGGTGCGGCGCATGGACCAGGAGCTCGGCGATTTGAAGCTACGGCTTGCCAGCAATACCCCCAAGGGCGCCTCCCGGCCCCCGGTCAAGGTCCAATTGGAGCTGGAGCGCCTCAACAACGTGAACCAGAACAACGAGAAAATCTACGACCGCCTGTTGGAAAGCTACAACCGCGCCAAGCTGGTCACGGGATCCGAATTCTTCAAGGTCTCGGTGGTGGATCCCGCCCGGCCCGCCATTTACGAGCCGCCTTCCATCCAGGCGCGGCTTCTGATCGCCGCCACGGCGGTGTTGATGCTGCTCTTCGTCGTACCGGGACTGGTGCTGGCATGGTCCCTGGTCTTCATCAGGATTTGGACTAAGGACGACGTGGGCCGCCTGCTGAACATCAAATGCCTGGGCGTCCTGGTGCTGCGCAAAATGAAGCGGGACAAAAAGTCCTGGAAGAAGCAGAGCGAATCCCGCGTCGATCAGGCTGACGGCGTCGACCCCATGCTCATCATCTACGGCGGAAACTCCCAGCTCGAAGACGTAGAAGCCTTCCGCATCATCCGGGAGGAGATCGAGAACGCCTTCCGCAATCCGGCCGCTGCGGGCAAGTACTGCATCATGATCACCTCCTCTCGGCCCCACGAAGGCAAATCCACTTGCGCCGCCAACTTGGCCGTCACCTTCGCCCGCAAGGGAAAGCGCACGCTTCTGGTGGACGCGGATTTCCGCCTGGGCCGCACGGCGAAGATCTTCAACCTCAAAGTATCCACCGGCATCGACACCATCCTGGACCAGACGGACATCAACGCCGAGCAGTTCCTGGAATCCGCCACCCTGGTGTTCCAGCACACCATGCAGCGCAACCTGGTGATTGCCCCGTGCAAATCCCCCAACGCCAACGCCAGCGAGCTCGTCAGCTCCGATCGCTTCAAGGCCTTCATCCGCATGGCGCGCGACCAGTTCGACGTGGTGATCATCGACACGCCTCCGGTGATGATCACGCCCGAGCCCCTGTCCCTGGCGGAATTGACCGACGGCGTCGTCTTCCTCTGCCGCTCCGGCCTGACCGTGGCTTCCGAAGCCCGCGAAGCGGTCGAAAACCTCAAGGAGCGCAACACCAAGATAGCGGCCATCCTCAACTGCGCCAAGACCTCGCCTTTCGAGCAGAGCCGCTACAAGAAGTACTCCTACTATTACCAGGTCCAACCCGCGCCAGATGCCCAAGCGGGATAGGCTTCCATGCTGATACTGGGCTTCCTGCTGGTCGGGACGGCCTTCAACCTGGTGCTGGGATTCCTGGTCCTTTTCAAATCCTACCGGAAACCGCTGCGCATGGTCCTGCTGGGCCTGAGCGGATTGTTCGTCGCCCATCTCTGGGTCGCCCACCTTTCGATTTTTTCCAGCAGCGCGGAGGAATGGTTCCGTTATGAACGGATCCTGCAGAGCCTAGGCCTGCTCATCTCCCTTTTTTGCCTGGAACTGACGCGCCATTTCCTGCGGGGCGAGGAGACCGGGCCCACCTGGACCTGGGGGCGCTGGCGCCTGTCGCTGTTCTCCCTGGCCGCAATTGGCACCCTGGTAGGGGAAATTATCCTGTGGCTTCCGGAGCACCTGTCCCCGGGCGGCAACCCCGTCAGCCCGGCCATGAACTTCGACGGCCAGGCCGTGCTGGTCCCCGCCCTGCGGGTTCTCATGGCCATCTATATCCTGTATCTGCTGGAGAACACCTACCGCTTCGCCAAGGATTACCAGAGGCGCATCGCGCGGCTCTGCTTCATCGGGCTGGGGAGCCTGGCGGTGTTCCACATCCTCTATTTCGCCCGCGTGCTGCTGTACCGGGAGCTGCCCGAGCATTTCGCCGAGGCCTCGTCCGTGGTGTACGGCGTGGTCTACCCCGTGATCCTCACGGGCTTCCTTCGCTACCGGCTCGGATCGGAGCGCATCACCATCCCCCGGGATACGCTGTACACTTCGGCCACCGTGTTTCTGACCGGTGCGGCCTTTCTGGCCGTGGCCCTGACCATTTTCGCGTTCCGCTGGCTGCGCCTGGACTTTTCCTATTTCGAACGCTTCCTGTTCGGGTTCACCCTTTGCTTCTTGGCCGTGCTGGTGCTCGGCTCGGGCACCATGCGCCGTCGTATCAGCCGTTTCGTCAACGAACGCTTCTACTCGCGCAAATACGATTACCAAGAACAATTCTATCGCCTCCACAAGACCTCCCTGTCGGGCGCCGACGTGGACGGGGCCCTTACGGAACTCGTGGAGAACATGAAATATTCCGTCACCGTCGACGATGCCTATTTCTTCATCCTCAATTGGCAGGACGGGAATTTCTACCAGCACGAAAACAAGGAGGAAGGCACCCTCAGGGGCCTGGTCATCAACGGGGACAGCCCCCTGACGCGGATGCTGACGAAGGAGAACCGGCCGGTCGATCTCGCGGCCGATGACGAATCGGACCGGCCCCGACGCCGGGAGGCCCGCCTGGAGCCCTTGGTGGAACAGCTGCGATTCGACGCGATTTTCCCGATCTTCATCGGAGACAGATTGGCGGGCATTCTGGCGCTGCAAGGCGGGCGTACGGAACCTTACGACGAGGAGGATCAGGCCCTGATCGCCGTCTTTACCAATTCCATCGGAGACGTCCTCTTCAAGAACCGGGTTCTCAAGGAGCGCATCGAACAGAAGCAATTCGAATCGTTCCACCATGTCGCCTCGTTCATCATCCATGACATCAAGAACCAGATAGCGACCTTGAGCCTGCTGCTCAGGAACGCGGAGAAGAATCTCAGCAACCCTTCCTTCCAAACAAGCATGCTGAGTTCCGTGAAGAGCTGCACGGTCAATCTGCAAAGCCTGATTGACCGCCTGGCGGTGGCGCCCAAGGGCCAGGGTCAGGAGACGCAACCGGTCCCGCATCCCTTGCGTCCGTTGCTGGAAGAGGTGGTCGCCAACTCCGGTCTCGCCGCCATTCCGCAAATCGCCTTCGAGCTCAAGGGGGAAGGCGATGAGCCGGTTCCCATGGACAGGCAAGCGCTGTTCTTCGTGGTGCGCAACCTGGTGAACAATTCCTTGGAAGCCATGAACGCGGGAGCCTCTGGCCACGCATCCGGGCCGGGGTCCCAGGGGCGCTTGATCCTTTCCTGCGGATCTCTGAAGGCGGGCGCGCCCGTTCGCCTGCGCAATCTCTTCGGGGGCGGAGAGCGGTTTTTCGCGAGTTTCGCGGCCTATGTGCTGGTGGAAGATACCGGCGCGGGCATGGATCGAGAATTCGTGCGCCGCCGCCTCTTCCAGCCGTTCGCCACCACCAAGGAAAAGGGCGTGGGCATCGGCCTGTACCAGTGCAAGACCCTGGTGG
>JALYSE010000299.1 GCA_030854955.1 Fibrobacterota bacterium
CCGCCCATGCTTCTGCGCGCATGGGAATGCGCACCGCCATGGTCTCGATGGAAACCGCCGCCATCGGTCGTATGTCCTGCAATCCCGCCATCGGAGGAGTGGCCAAAGGCCAGTTGGTGCGGGACCTGGATGCCCTGGGTGGTCTCATGGGAGTCGCTGCGGACACGGCCGGGATCCAATTCCGGATGCTCAACCTTTCCAAGGGACCCGCGGTCTGGGGTCCCCGCGCCCAGATGGACATGGAACTATACGCGGATACGATGCAAAGCATCCTGCGCGCCACCCCCCGCCTGTCCCTGATCGATGGAGAACTCGCCGGATTCCGCATCCTGCCGGATAACAGTTTCGATTTGGACTTCGGCCTCGGCGGACACATGGCTTGCCGCGCGCTGATCATCACCTCCGGTACGTTCCTGGGAGCAGTTATGCACACCGGCCTCAACCAGACTCCGGGGGGCCGGATTGGCGAAGCCGCATCCAACCGGCTGTCCCTGGCAATCCGTGAATTGGGCGTGCGCACCAGGCGCCTGAAGACGGGAACGCCCGCTCGCCTAGCTGCCGACTCCATCGACTACGATAAAGTCGAAGTTCAACATGGGGACACGGAACCCTATCCCTTTTCCTTCCGGACAGAAAAGCCCCTCAAGAACCACGCAGTTTGTTGGATCACGCATACCAATCTGGAAACCCATGAGCTGCTGCGCACCGGATTCGACAAGAGTCCTATGTTCACCGGCGTCATCAAGGGTATCGGACCGCGATATTGCCCGTCCATCGAAGATAAGATCTGCCGCTTCGCGGACAAGGACTCCCACCATCTTTTTCTGGAGCCGGAAGGCCTCAACAACGGACGCATCTATGTGAACGGATTTTCCTCCAGCCTTCCGGCGGATATCCAGGACCGAGCCCTGCGGACCATCCCGGGCCTCAAGGACTGCCGCGTCCTGCGCTTCGGCTATGCGGTGGAGTATGATTCCGTGGAATCCACCCAATTGAATCCCACCTACGCATGCAAGGACATCCCCGGCCTGTATTTCGCCGGCCAGGTAAACGGAACCTCCGGTTACGAAGAGGCCGCGGCCCAGGGTCTGATGGCGGGCATCAACGCCGCCCTGGCCATCCAAGGGAAAGAGCCCTTCCTGCTCGGCCGCAGCGAATCCTATATCGGCGTCTTGACGGACGACCTGGTCTCACTGGAGTTGGAAGAGCCATATCGCATGTTCACATCCAGGGCGGAATATCGCTTGCACCTGCGGCAGGACAACGCGGAAGAGCGCCTCCTGGAGAAGGGCCACGCCCTGGGAATGATCGATGATGACGTCTTCGTGAAATTCTCCGGGTGGAAGGCTAAGCTTGCGGGCGCTCGTTCCGCTTTGGAAAGCACCCGAGCATTCGGCCCCAAGGTCGACGCCTACCTGTCCTCGTGCGGGTCGGCTGCCCTGGACGAATCCGTCACTGCCCTGAGCCTTCTGCGCCGTCCCAATGTCGCCCTGCAAGGTTTGCTGGAAACCCTTTCCCTGGAAACCGGTCTCACGGCCCGGGAGATGCTTGTGCTTGAATCCTCGGAACGGTACCGCGGCTTCTGGGATCGGCAGCTCAAGGAAATCGAGCGCAATAAGCGCTTGGAAGGTCTTCGCATTCCGCCGGACTTCGATTATCCGGGCGCGCATGCGCTGTCGACCGAGGCGCGGCAGAAGCTTTCCGTAAAAAGGCCGCTCACCGTAGGTTTGGCCCAACGAATCTCCGGCGTTACTCCGGCGGACATTTCGGGTCTCATCTTCCACATCAACCAGGTTACGCGAAACCCGGTTCGCTAAAAACCCGGAAGCCCGTCGCGACGGGCTAGGGTAGTTTTTCAAGGTGTATGTTCACACCAATCGGTGCCTATCCTCAAAACGCGTTTCTTTCGCAAACCTCAGGAATAATCAACCAAGTTCTTAAACGTCACTCTTAAAAAAACCCGAATTTCCGATGACGATTCGAGTGCTAAAGTTTGCTGATTCCGGCCCGATATCTTTGCATAGGAACAGGGACGAAAGCAGTTACCCACAAGTCTAAAAAAACCGTTTTTTCTATCCTATTTTCCGCTTGACTAGGGTCAGCGAATAAGTATGTTAAAAAGGCCGACCTGACTCGGCGCCTCGCATGGAGGGATGTCGAATGAAGCTCTATCAGGACCGAAATTCGCTTGTCACTTCGAAATACGCCAGGTTCATGGCGTTTTTCTGGATGTACCTGCTCACGATTTATCTGCTATCGCTTTGGACTTAGGCGTCCAAATGCAATAAAATCCTCGACTATGCCGGTATCCATTCCGGGGACATGTCGACTTTTAGATCAAAATGAAAATGTTATGAGATAGATCCGACCGAGTCTAGATTTTCCGAGGAACCCGAGGAGACCAACCGGAATGCACCCTCTTCGCCTTGGGCGATGCCCATCACACGTTCGATCTTGACGGGATTCTTGCGTAGCAGAGTCTTTACGCGCTTAGATTGGAGGTTATCCTTCACCGTGGTGAAGAAAAAGCGCTCCATGAGTCGGCTTAGCTTCCATTCCGTGCTGTCCAGATTCACGTAATGCTGGAAACCCTTCATCGCGCCCACATTAAGCCGCTTTTGTTCCGTGTCCAATTCCCAGGGGTGGAAATACACCATGGCCGGCAAGCCGCGCTGGTTTTTCTGTTCGATATACCTATCGGTCACCCGGTAGGGATAGAGTCGGAGATAACCGCCGCCGGAAATAGGGACCAGATTGTTTCCCAGGCCCAGGGTGGACATCGGGATTTCCGTCATCTGGCTACCGTCGTGGAATTGCAATTGATGGGGAAGACGGTTCGGGTACCGCGAGATGCCGTATCGTTCGCGTTTGATCGGAAAGATGCTCGAATCGTATTCGATCCCGTATTTGGCGAGGAGCTCAAGCGCCCACAAGGTGGATTCCACGATGGTGAAATTGGATGCCCGGTGGCCGATGATCGTCTGTTTCGTCTGCTTGCCGATTGAAATCAGTGACTTTTCCAAATCCTCTTCGAACTGAGAGGGTGTCATATTGGTCACCAGGTTATGGTAATAACCATGGGTTCCGATTTCGTGCCCTTCGGCATCGATCATTCTCACAACTTCCGGAAAGTGGTCCGCCACCCAGCCCAGGATGAAAAATGTCGCCTTGGTATCATGGGTCCGGAAAAGGTCCAGGATTTTCTTCACGTTCGAGACGACCCGGGTGGGCTGAAGATGCCAAGTCGAAGGCGGCACCTGCTCTTTGAGGTTATAAGCGTGGAACCAGCATTCCACGTCCACGGTCATGAAGTTCTTTACCGTGTCCTGGGGGCGATGGAGATCCACCACCTTGTCCATGTGAATCTCCTTGAGCATCTTCTGGACGCGCGGGCTGGAATTCTTGATTGCGACGCGGCCCCCGGTCTGCTTTACACGATGGACAAGGTTGATCAGGAATCCCAGATCCTCAAGGTCCCAGTTTTCATCCGGATTGACTTGGACGTCCAGGGTCTTCTTGGGATTGACTTCCAGGTCCTCGAGTGTCCGGTTGAGCTCATATGGGCTGCTGCCCACAAGGATTACGGATTTTTTGGTCTGGTGCTTGTGGACCAGGGATTTGATTTCCGGAAGGTCCTTTTTGGACGGGGTGACGGAGCGGAAATCCACGACCTTGGCCCGCCTGAGCCCAACCAGGTCCCGGTTCTCATCGCCCTCGAATTGAGGTTTGATCAAGAGATAAAAGAAGGTGTTCACCACCACCCAGGCTTCCATCCGCAGCCACGCGAACAAGTTGCAAGTGGCGGACCGGTAGGAATAATCGAAATGAACCTTGCGCACTACACTTTCATGCGAGTCGTCGTAACCGAGGATGATTTGTGCCAAGCCGGTGAGGCCGGGTTTGATCCACAAGGTGCGATCCAGGTAATGCGGTATGGATTTGGAATACTGCATGGTGAAATAAGGGCGCTCGGGACGCGGGCCTATGAGGCTCATATCCCCGCGTAGAATGTTCACGAATTGAGGCAGTTCATCGATATGCAGGGCTCTAAGCCACTTGCCTATTTTCGTAACCCGGGGGTCGATGCCTTTTTTGGCCAATTGGGGTCCCATGCTCTCCGCATCAACCCGCATGGTTCTGTACTTGAGGATGGTGAAAACTTCGCCGCCGTAATCGACCTGCCGATTGGAAAGGATGAAGGCGCCGGTTCCACCGGCAGCGACCGCGTCCTCTTTCTTGGGCTTGAAGATCTGGTACGGGCTGGAACGGCGATTGATGCCGATGCGTTGTTGGGAGTAAAGGACCGGACCGCGGGATTCCAATTTGATAAGAAGGGCGATGAAGGGGTAGGTGAAGACGAAGAATAGCGTTCCCATCCAACCTAGGACCAGATCCACAAGCCTTTTCACGACGAGAACGGCTAGGGACGGTTTCATTCGGAACTCCTCATTGCGACGCCCCGATTCAGGGGGAGATTTCATGGAGAGGGGTGAGTATGGGCATGGTTCCAATTCTCCCGGCCGATTCCTCGGTCACAACCGCTCGATTGAGCAAGGCGCCGTTCTGTCCCCCTGAATGGCGTATTCGGCCTGGAC
>JALYSE010000300.1 GCA_030854955.1 Fibrobacterota bacterium
ACTCAGATGGCGACCATCAAAGGCGAGTGGGTAGCGCAGGGGATACGGCAGCGTCAATACCCATTGCCGTATGGGAACGCCCTCTGGTAATACATGGTCCACCAAGTTGGCCGCACCCCTTGCATACTGCCCAAATGTACAGTATTATCCCAGGGTTGATGAGGTATCCGCCTCGATCGAAGCCACGCCGTCATCCGAAGCCTTGTCGTACAAGGTGGAAATCCCCGTCTTTAGGGCAGCGCTGAACTCCGGTAGCCGAGAAAACCACAAATGCCTAAATGCCCGACCCAGGCCTGCCTGAACGACTATTGGAAGATCGCGCGCCTCCCCGGGGCTCCGGGAGGCGGGCGCACGCTTGCGCGGTCGTCTCCGTATTGGCCGTTTTGGCTGCCGTCCCGGGGATTTTTTCCCTGATCCTCGGAATCTCCGTGTACCCTGACCGCCATGGAGCAGACCTACTGTTCTTGGGGTTCGCCGCGATTGCGATTCCCATCGCGTTGGCTTTCGGCTATGTCGGGTTCCGCTTGCGTAGGCATGGCGCCGAGGGGCTAAGGTTCTATGAGGTTCAGGCGGCGACCTTAGCTACGACCACGATTACTTTCCGGGCCGGGAATTGGTTCTACGCCACCACGGCCGCTTGCCTGGCCCTACTTGCCTTTTTTATCCTCCGGATGGATACCCCGCCCGAACAATCGGGGATAATGCGCAAGACTATCGTACCCAGCGCCCAGAATACCTCTGGCGCGGCCGGACCTGATTCTGTGTGGCTGGCGGCGGATTTCGAACTTGCGGGTAGCGCAACGGCGGATTCCACGACGGCGGAATCCATGCTCGCGCGCTTTCTCCTGAGCCGGCCATTCTGGACTGATACGTCGAACCAGCTTAACGATCGGCTTTTCCTGAACGCCGGGACATATTCCGATTTCGGTCACCTGGATTCATCCGCTTCGCCATTATCGTGCCGAGCCGCGATCGGATGGCTTTATGGCGCGGAATTCCTACGCGAAAGGATCGGCGAGTACCGTACCGCCGAATATTCGGGCCGCGTCCGGAAGGATAGCGTATTCGCATCTTTCCAATGCCGGGAATTCCCTCCGGCCGCGCGCTATTATGGCCTGACAAAAAGCGCTTCGGGAAAATCAGTGTCATGGAGGCCGATCAATCCCGATTACCATGTCACCCTCGAACAAGCCGTGAAGGGATGCGATGGCAAGCTGTCCTTGTCCATGCATTTCCATTTATCGGATCCGGATACCGCGGGCGCAGTCGGCATCATCCTGGTTTCCGGGGATTCGGCAAGTAGTCTTCCGCAAGATTATACCCGGTTTAACAAGGCGCCCGGCCGCATGACCGGATTAACCTCGGACGTGGTCGAGAAGCGAATCCTCGGTTTCCTGGAACGCCCCCCAGGGGAGGAATCGGTGGCGCACTATATCAAGGATAGCCTGGACGTTTTCCAAGTCCTTAAGGTGGAGCTGAAATGCAGTTGGCCGGATGGAACGAAGCTCCTGGTGGCGACTTCGGACACTTTCGGGGAATCATACATCGGCGATGCAGAGATATCCTCGGTCGAGTACTTCGATTTCGACGGCGACGGAGAACGGGATTTCCTGGTGTCGGGGAGGTGGATGGGCACGCAAGTAATCCTAATCCAAAAGGGCCGTATCAAATCCATCCTGCAGCTAAGCCATGATCCCGTTGATGGAGGGTGCTGTTGAATGCACCCGGATATTCCGTAGTCCGGCTACTAAAACGTTTTATCGGAGACGAATATATTAATGGAGCATGATTTTACGCTGCTCCAGGACCTTGGCGCCGTTCATGCTCAGCACGTAGATTCCCGGCGCCACGTTCCTGCCGCGGCCGTCGCGGCGGTCCCATTGGAGGCTGCCGGAAGCCACGGGCATTGACCGGATCAAGCGTCCTCCCATGTCGCGACTCTCCGCCGACTCGAACCGGCCGTTCGCCCGGATGAATTGGGGTTCGCCCGCGATGGATTAATCGGTACGCCACGCTGTCGAAAATGCAATCTGCCACCGTGAATCCACGGGTGACGGCCTGGATGATAACGGCCCCCGTGAAGAATCCCAGAAAGGTAAAGTGATCGATACGGATATCACGACTTTCCATGAACCGGATGCCGCCATGGTAATCCTGATTGGTCTCCCAGGCTTCCCTTAGAAGGGTGAGGCCTTCCAAGCGCAGATTGCGGAAATAGATGGAATCGGAATGACGAAAGAGGAAAAACGCGTCCGCGCCGTCCGTGCCCGGGGTGCTGCGAAGTATGGTTTTCGCGCCGGCGCCGATGATGGAAATGTTCCGGCAACTGTCGCACAGGACGGCGTTCTGAACATTCTCGATGAGGAACACACCTGCTGACAAAGTAAGGGTGCCGCCGCCCCTAGACTTTAGGGATTCCAGCGCGGATTGCAAGGTGTGGCGGTCTCCGGAGGATGACATTCCCGGTTCAATCCTTATGCTCACAGGTGATGCGGCCAAGCGTTCAGGGGCTAGACTAATGATTAAAATGAAGAGATGGGCGAGAACGATCCTTAACATAAAATTGAAGCTACCGGATACCGTCTTCTACTTATTGATCAATGGCCGGATCATATACCCAGAATTCATTCGAGGTGGAGTTAGTCGAGGCATTTTCCGATACGTTGAAAAGATATAGTTTCCCAGCGGCTTCGGCATAAGCCATGTCGGACATCGCGATAGGCATTGGGGTTTTTTGCTTCCAAGTTCCAAAATCGAGATCAAATTCCTGGACTTGGTTCGAAGCGCCATCCTTGTCCGTTCCCCCGACAACGTAAGCCTTGTTCCCGATCGCCCCCATTGCGACATGAATCCTGGCAAGGGTAGGTGCCGCACTTGTCCATGAGTCGTTCGTGGGATCAAAAAGAAATGTTTTTCGGGCGAACTGGTAATCCGAAGTATATAAATCTATAGCCGTAAGCAGAAGCTTTCCGCCTACCCCGATACATTGTCCCAGATTGGAAACAACCCCTTTTAGATCATTAGGCATGTTTCCTTTTTCCACCCAGGCATCCGTGAGCGGATCATAAGCCCACACTATTCCAAAGTTGGGATAGGGGTAATAGAAAATCCCATTGACGGCCGTACCATTGGCAAGCGGAGGCCCCGGGAAAGACGCCCTTCGCTCGGTGGTTTTTAGGATCGGATCATATGCCAAGCCCGGAACACCGTTGTTGTTAAAAGCCAAAAATTTTCCGCCCAGGGAGATTATCAAATTAAAGTTGCCACTGAAAGGATCAGTCCCATCCTTGGTCCAACTGCCCAAAACCGGATCCAGGATCCATATAGGGCTATATCTTTGGAAGAGGTAAATCTTGCCCTCAAAGGTGGCGACCCTGGCGGACGTCAAATCACCCGGAAACTTGGGACCCCGGCTCCAAGGATTGGTCCGTATGGTTATCCCGAACGGGCTCGTCTTCGCGCCCTTCCTGCCATCGTTTACCGCGATGACGATGCCGGGGTAAATGCCCGCATCCTTATTGATCGGCGTGCCGGAAAGAATCCCGGTCGTGGAATCGAACGTGCACCATTCCGGCTTGTTGGTGATCGTGAAGTGCAAGGTATCCTTATCTGGATCCGTGACAGTAGGCGCAAACCGGTATTCGATGGCCGCGTTCCCGATGGAATCCGGGTTACCGGAAATCTTCGGGGCAGTATTGCCGACGACCTTTATGCTGTCTACCCTAACTGATCCCGCATCATCCAACACCCTGGCAAAAACCATGAAGGCGCCTTCGCGGGTATTCGCGAACTGGAGTGATTGCGCGCCATCAGATATCCCGCTCAAGGAAACCGTTTCTAATGTGTCCTGCCCGCGGCCAATCGCCCAGCTCAAGCTTTTCAGTTTACGTGTGGTATTGTGCAAGGTTGCAGCAATCTCGAGGGAATCCACCTGATGCGTGGAGTCCCATACGAGCTTGGCGATCCGCAAGGTGATATTGGTACGCACAAGATTCGGCGGGGGAGTCTGGATTTTCAGGTATCCGTAATTTAGCCCGATTGAGTCCGATTTGTTCTTTATCCGAATCCTGTACTCGAAAGCCAAGGAAGGTGCTCCCGGCGCGCTCGGGATTTCGTCTTTCAGGATATTCCGCAAGTCATCCTGATAATGGGTATCCTGCGTGCTACCTACGGGCTTCGGCGAAATATTCAAGGTCGGAAAAGTATCGCGGTAGACCCGGTATTCTGAAAAATCCCGGTAGACGGCGGAATCCCAAGTCAGGGTGACGAGGGAATTCAAGGTGTCGAAGGTGGCGCCAAGACCACGAACCACCGGGATTCCGAGAAAGGGCATCACCAGGGTATCCTGCATTGAATCCGACCCGCCCGCAACGATGGAGATGCTTTTGAAGAGCGTCGTATAATCCGACAGGGAGGTAACCCGGAGGGTATATCTTCCACTCGCCAAATTCCCCAGCGTGAACCGGCCTTGGGTATCGACATTGGTATAGGAATTGGTTCCCAGCACCTGGACGATCGCAAAACGGGGGTCATGGTTTGGTTGCAACCTTACGATTCCGGAAAGAGAGCCTGGGTCTGCCAGGGTATCGG
>JALYSE010000091.1 GCA_030854955.1 Fibrobacterota bacterium
GTTCACGCCCAACTTAGGCAATGTGTCCTCGCTTCTCCGGTCGCTGCATGGGAAAGAATCGCCGAGCGACCGACCGTGGCCAATAAATAGCTTTATGCGCCGCGATTTTCACCGGTCGGCTTTTTTCACCGGAGTCGGAGTCGGAGTCAGAGTGGGCTTGGCTTTTGCTTTGGCGGGCTTCGGCTTGACCGTGGGGGGTGCCGGTTTGATCGGCGACTTGGAAGGAGAAGGCTTCGGTTTGACGGGGACTTTGGCGGTGGGCTTCGGCTTGGCCGTGGGTTTGGCGGACACGGGCGCCGGTTTGACTGCGGGGGCAGGCCTGGGTTTCGCCGCAGCCACGGAGACGCTTTCGGGAGCGGCGACCAGGGCCGAGAGGGTCACGAGTTCAAGCCCGATTTCATTGAAGCGGATGGCGTTCTCATCCAACGCGGCCGCCAGCCTGCGGAATCCGGATTCCGAATAAGGCAGCACCAGGATGGCGTCGCCCGTCCTCTGTGCCAACAAGGTTTTGCGCGCCAATTCCTCTTCCAGCCGCTCGCCGTCCTTGAAGACCGTTAGGGAGCGGTTGCGCGCGCCTTGGGCCGCGGCCGTCTGGCGCGCGAGGCTGCGCGGCGATCCGGTGAGGTCGAGGAACACCAGACCCTTTTCAGCCGTGAACTGGAACAGCTTTTCCAGCAAGGGCTGGTTCTCGATGGCGCGATCGCCATGTCGGCTCGCGAACCCCGCAGCCTGGGGCAGACTGTCGAGATCCTTCTTGAGAATCTTCTCCACATCCTCTTTGGAATGATGGATGAACAAGGCGTGCTTGCCCGGATCCACGAAGGGGTAGGTGGAGGGCTCCATGGCGAGTTCGAGGAGGAGTTCGTTGCGCGGGCGGGTATAGCGCAGCTTCTTCAGCACGGTATTGGGTGAGTGGGGGTTGACCACCAGGGATTTGTCCCAATTCGCCGACTCCAGGTCGGCGAGCTGGGTCTCCTGAAGGGAGTTCAGTTCCGTGAAAACGATGGCGAGCCGCGCTGAGCCCGCCATGAAGGCGTTGCCCAGGCTGGCGCGCAACTTGATGTGATGTCCGTTCGATTCCAGGTGGTATTCGACGCTACGGTTGGTGGGGCGCAGTTCCACTCCATGGGTCACGGCGATGCCGTTGGCGCGGCAGATGTTCTCGATCCGCAGGGCGTAATCATGGATGGGCTTGCCCTTGGGAAAGACAATTTCCCAGAACCCCTTCTTCTGCTTGATGCTTTTCGGGGTGAGACCGTAGGCCCGTTCCAGGGGCTCGAACAGCTTTTCATGCCAGCGTCCGCCCGTGGTGTCGGCCTCGACCGCGGGCAAGGCGTTGGTCGAGTCTTTGAGGCTGTCCGGGGTGATGCCGGTATTGGTGGGACGGACCTCGTGGCTCTTTTGGGGAAGGAAAGGGAGAATACGGGGCACGAGCCTACCCAACAGGATGATGCCTGCAGTGAGAACGATGAAGATCAGGATTTTCCGCACTAAGCCCATTGCAGGTCTAGGCAAGATAGCAAATTCGTTCTCATGTACTATCATTATGACATGCTCGAAGCCGTCCTGTGCGGAGCCACCGCGGCGGGGAAATCCACCTTGGCCCTGCAACTGGCCCGTGCCAACGGTTTCGAGATCCTCTCGGCCGATTCCCGCCAAATCTATCGCGGCCTGGAAGTGGGCACCGGCGCTCCCACCGCCGCCGAAAAGGCCGTGACGCCCCATCACCTGGTCGGGTTCGTCGATCCCGCTCAAGGCTTTTCACCCAGAGAATACCCTTCCCATGTCCACCGCATCCTCGCCGAGCGCCCGGAAGCGCGCTTCTTGTTGGTGGGCGGCACGGGCCTCTACCTCAAAGAACTCTTGTTTCCGTCTCCCTTCGATCGCGGGCCCACGCCGGAGCCCATCAAGCTCCGGGTCCAGGAACGTATCCGCGCGGAAGGCCTGCCCGCCCTGTACGCGGAGTTGCTGCGATTGGATCCGGAAGGCGCGGCACCCATTCATCCCAATGATGCCTACCGCGTTGCCAAGCGCCTGGAGAACCTGCTGATCACCGGCGTGAGCTACGCGCGCTTCACCGGCCCACCGGTGCCGGATCCACGATTCGCCGACGCCCCCCTCATCTGGCTCGATCCGGAGCGCGACCCGCTTTATGCGCGCATCGATGCGCGGGTGGAGGCGATGGCGCAAGGAGGCTGGCTCGAGGAAACGCGGCGGTTGATGGAGGATCCCGCCTGGAGGACCTTGCCCGCCTTCACCTCCCTGGGATATGCGGAAATGACCAATGTCGCCGAAGGTCGGCTGACCCTGGAAGCGGCCGTCGCCGCCATTCGGAAGCAGACCCGGAACTATGCCAAGCGGCAACGGACCTTTTTCCGCCACCAACTCCCCGGAGTCGAACGCTGGGAGGCCGACACGTTGCGGGAGGCCCTGGAACGCGTGGATTGGGACTGGACCGCCTTCCGCAATCAGGGTAAAATCCCCGGAAACCGCGAAGGAACAGGGTTTTAAGGGCTTCGCACCCTTGACAGGGGAAGCCCGGGGAAATTAGTTTTTCCCGCCTGTTCATAGGTCTGTAGCTCAGTTGGTTAGAGCATCGCTCTGATAAGGCGGGGGTCGGCAGTTCAAGTCTGCCCAGGCCTACCATTTAAGCCCCTCTGGATGTCCCGTTCGCAAGAATCGGCATTCATGAGGGTGCCTAATTGGCCCCCAAATGGAATTCATCCCCTGAAGTCCCGGAATTTCCCCAGTACAAGTGGACGCTTATGTGGACGCCGGAGGGACACCCCGTCTATGCGGCCCATTTCAGTCCTCGTGATGCATACTCCAGGGCTAAATCATAAAGCTTTTGGCTCTTCAGCTGGAATAAATCCTTCTCGTACGAGTCGGGAAGATCGAGATTCAAAACATCCTCGATGGCGTGCCGGATTACGATTTGGTTTTCCACTACGCCCCGGAGGTATTGCACTACGGAGACCAAGGGACGGAATTGGCCTTGCAGGATTTCCGGTTTACAGGCTTCATATAGGGAGGAAATGGAATTTTCATACACCTTGAATTCCTTTCGCAAAAGCGGGCGCCTTCGGCCAGGGCATCATCCAGCAATAGGAACAGGCAAGACTTATCCTTGATCGGCTCCTCTTGTTCCTTGTTCTTGTCATCCCCGAGCGCATAGTCCGCCATCGCCTTTTTCATGTTGGCGAAGACATTGTAATAGTCGACTTGACATTAGCGAATATCGCGAACGAAATCGGAAAATCGATAGGGGCGATTGAAATGGCCAGCGCAAAATTGGGCACGGGCCCAATTGGTATTGTCGCGCCGATTCAGGTCCTGCCATCACCATCCTGGGAAAAAGTCCTTCGCATTGGTAAATTCCCCGCCGGATACGCCCACTCAAACCGTATTGAGCTCCTATGGAAAACAATCTCTGCTCCTGCGACACCAAAAAGCCCTTCACCGAATGCTGCGAACCGATCCTTAAGGGATTGAAACAGGCTGAGTCCCCGGCCGCCCTGATGCGCGCCCGTTATACCGCCTTCGCCCGGCACGAGATCGATTTCATCATGAACTCGATTTCTCCCGCCCGTAAGAAGGAATTCGACAGGAAGGGCGTCGAGGAGTGGTCGCGGAACGCCGTATGGGACTCGCTCGAAATCGTCGCCACCGAAAAAGGCGGGCCCGATGACGAAAAGGGTCAGGTAGAATTCATCGCCCGGTATCGCGAAAAAGAGGAAGCCAAGGAACATCACGAACTGGCGACCTTCGTGAAGATCAAGGGTTTATGGTATTTCGACGATGGCCGCACGCCGCCGTCCAAGCCGGTGAAATTAGAGGGTCCCAAGATGGGCCGCAACGATCCCTGCCACTGCGGTAGCGGAAAGAAGTTCAAGAAGTGCCACGGCGTCGTAGAGGTGGCTGCGGCTATTCCTTGAGATTCTCCGGGGTAACGCCCTCAAAGAAGCAGGGTCAAGTTCGTTCTTGTCAAGCACCCCACCCGGGGTAATCGTGGGGGAGCATTCTATCTGATGGCGTCGAAGAGTCCGATTTCATCGTTTCACCGGCCTCCATGTCACCTATTACCCTTCATTTTCCATGGCATAGCTAACTTGTAGGGCTCTGGGAAAGGGCAAATCTTTCCGGCCCCGGGCCGGAGGAGTTCCCGAAAAAAGATCCACGACCGGGTAGCGGATCCAGGCGACTAAGGCGTAAAACAGGTTGGAAGCGAAAGTACCCCATGTATCCGGGCATGGTCTGCACCTACGGGGGCGGAATGGGTTTCCGGAGTAGAATGGAAGGGCATGGCGGCAAGCGATAGGACCACTCAACAGGAGTTGTACGAAAAGTACGCTCCTATGATCTACCGCCGATGTCTGCGCTTTCTGCGCTCCAAGGAGGAGGCCCAGGACGCCACCAGCGAAGTGTTCCTCAAATTGCTGGAACACTGGGAGTCGGTGCAGAATCGTGAATCGGCGTTGTTCTGGATCCACCGGACCACCACCAACCATTGCATCTCGCTCTGGCGGCGGAAGAAGTTCGTGGGACCCGACAACGAGGACGGGTGGGAGGACAGCCCCCTGCATGCCGACGATTCCGAGGAGAAACGGATCATCCTCCGGGACATCCTGTGCAAGCTGATGATGCCCTGGAACAAGTCCGTCCGCGATATCGTGATGTACACGTATTGGGACGGATACACGCAGGATGAGATTTCAACCATGACGGGGATGGCACCTTCCACCATCCGGAAACACCTCACAAAATTCCGCCGCGCAACGCAGCAGTGGAAGATCGAGAAATTGGAGGGCCAGAATGCCTACTGAACAATGCAATCGCGTCCAGGTGGAACAGTACTTTCTGGGAGAAACCGGAACCGAGGAGAAACACTCGGCCCGCCTTCACCTGGACGGCTGCGCCGACTGCCGGGGTCACCTGGCTGCCCTCGAAAACGATAAGCGGGAATACCTCATCGCCCATCCCTTCCGGGATTTCGCTGCCAAACACCTGCCGGAAGGAAAGGCCGGACGAAGCGTCCGGTTCGCCGGACCAAGCGCCTGGTTCGCCGGACCAAGCGCCTGGTTCGCCGTGCGCAATGCGTCCTTCGGTCCCCGGTGGCTGCCCGCCATGGCGGGCCTGGCGGCCTGCCTGGTATTGGTGCCGGTGTTCCTCCATTACAATGACGGCCAACGCGTGGTCACGGAGAAGGGGATCCGTACTAAAGGCGGAACCATCATGGAATACTACGTCAAGCGCGGCCAGACCGTCGCGCCCGGGTCCACATCCGAAGCCTATCACTCCGGTGACGAGCTGCAATTCGTATACGCCTCGGGAGGACATGCCTACGTTACCCTGGCGAGCATCGACTCACGTGGCCACGTAAGCCTGTACCGGAAGGCGGCCGACAGCGCAACCCCCGCCGGTGGCGAGCCCTTGAGCCTCCGCGCTGTCGAAGGCGAGAAGCAGAGCCTGCCTTTTGCCGTGACCCTGGACGATTCGCCGGGCTCGGAATTTTTCGTCATGATCTACGGTAAAGAGCCCTTGTCCGATCAGGCGGTGGAAAGCTGGTTGACGGAGGCGTATACCCGCGCCACCGGGAACCTGGAGGGACTCAGTACCTTGCTTTCCCCGCCTCCCGGACCCGGATCCGAGATAAAGGTTTTACTGCTGCGGAAAACCCAGGCATGAACAAGGCGGCCGCATGGGCGTTGGCCCTGGCGGTCCTCGCCGGGGATGCGTCCGCGCGCCGCCATGCCCTGTTGGTGGGCAACAACAACGGCGGAGCCGGGGTGGACTCCCTGCGCTTCGCCCAGACGGACGCCCGTCGCTTCCAGGAAGTGCTCACCCGGTTGGCCGGATTCGATCCCGCCGACGTGCAAGTGCTCAACGATTGCGACAGCGCCGGATTGGACAAGGCCCTGGCCGCCATGAGGGTGAAGCTTGGCGGTAACGCGAAGGTCGCCGGCGGCGAAGACCTCTTCCTCTTTTACTACTCGGGACATTCCGATCGGGACGCCCTGCGTCTGGGAGCCACTCGTTATCCCCTTGAGCGCCTAAGGGAATCTTTCCAGGCCGTTCCCAGCCAGGTCAAGATCGGCATCTTCGACGCCTGCCAGAGCGGCATGCTCACGCGCTTCAAAGGCGGTTCCGCGACCCGGCCCATCTCCCTGGAAAGCCTGAAGAACGTGTATGGGCAGGTGATCATCGCCTCCAGCGCCATGGACGAGCGTTCCCAGGAATCGGACCTACTGGAAGGCTCCGTCTTCACCCATCATTGGCTCAACGGGCTTCGCGGCAGCGCCGATCTTTCCGGAGACCGCAAGGTTACACTCAACGAGGCCTATCAATACGCCTATAAGATGACAATCGAAACCACCTTGCGCACGCGCGCGGGCGTTCAGCATCCCGCCTACCAGTTCCGTATCTACGGAGAAGGGGACCTCACCCTCGCCGACCTGACCCAAGGCCGATCGGGACTGGTTTTTGGGTTCCGGCAGGACGGGAAATACCTGGTGGTGGACAAGGATCGCGGCAGCATCCTTGCCGATTTCTACAAGGGCCCGGATCGGGAGCTTCTCATCTCTCTTCCAGAAGGCAACTACAACGTGCTCAAGGTGGAGAAGGACCTGTGGCGCGTCGCGGATGTCACCATCGCCGCCGGTCGGGTTTCCGATTTCAGCCCAGCCTCCCTGAAGAAACAGGCCCAGGTGGTCAACCAGTTGAAAGGAAGCCTCGCCGACAACTATCAGGTCATCGAAGGCCCGCCCAGCGCTTTTCAATCCCAAGGCCCCTCGCGAAAATGGGGCATGAGTCTCAAGGTCGGTGAAGGGGCGGGCCTGGTGGGACTCTCTCTTCTCTACAACCTGAATCCGGAATTCCAGGTCCAGGCGGGGCTGGGCATTCCCGGACCGCGTCCCGCCCTCCAGGGGTACGCCATTCTCGCCGATGAAAGCATCCAAGAGCAGAGCTCATTCCTGTTGTTGCGCAAATACGAAGGAGCTTATTTCTTCGACACCGGCCTTAACCTCATCAGATCCACCGTGTCGGCAGCGGATAGCGGGTCACGTACGGTGTCGAACTCAGGATGGGAACTGGGTTTGCCTTTGCATTTCGGAATGGAAATCGGTCCGCGCCGATCCGTGTTCGGCACCGTGTCCGTTGGCTATTTGCTGATGCTCACCAGCGGCGGGGACTTCGTCACCGCCCGCAACGGCGCGGTCTTCGCCCACGGGCATACGGCCGAGTCCGGGCTGAGCTTTGGGGTATCCCTCGGCATGTACCTCTTTTAGGCTGCGGCATAGCGGATCAGAACCCCGGGGGCGTTACTCTTGATGTGCAAGGCGAAAAACGGAAAAGTCCCGCAGTGGGCGCTGAATGCGATCGGGAGCCGATGCCTGGCGCTGATGGCTTTCCTGCTGCTCGCAGCGACCCCGTCACCGCGGGCGCAGAGCGACTTCGGGCGCATCGGGTTGGCTCTCAAGTCGGGAGCGGCGGCCGGCCCCATGGGAATCCAGCTCTCGTGGAATTTCTCGCCCCACCTCCAGGCGAGCTTCGGCGGCGGAGGCACAAGCGAATTGCTGGCGGTGTTGGACCGCAGCCGCACGGACAGCTACTTCCTCCTCGGGAAATACTACCTGAAGCACCTTTACCTCGAAACGGGCTACAGTCTCAAGACCACCAAAGCGGAGAACGTCGAGTCGGAGCAGGTCCGCATGGCGAGCCGGACGGAGCAGGGGATACCGATTCACCTTGGGTACGAGTTCGGCCACCGCCGGGGATTTTTTTTCGCGACGGTGGTGGGATACTATCACGTGATCGGAGGCGGGGGCGTGGTGGTCAGCCCCCGGATCGACGCGAATCCCGGAGTGAGCGCCACCAGCGCCGAGTCCGGCCTCACTGCGGGAGTATCGGTCGGGTACTACTTGTTCTAGCCTTCTGCTTGTCAGGTTGCGCCTCGACGCATTCGCAGGCGCCGCAGGAGCGCTCCGTGGAATCCCGGGCGGCTCCTGCTCAGGCCGACTCCCTGTCGCGAGGCGCTTCGCCTTCCTGTCCCGTTCCCAAACGCCGCATCGCAATCATCCTGCTTAAAGACGAATCCGGATTCGCGGCCAACGCTTTCGGAAAGGTGAACGACCTGGGTCGCCAGGCCGGGGACCTGCTGGCCCTCCACCTCGGCAAAAGCGGCGAGTTCATTGTGCTCCATGGCCGTGACCGGGTGCCGCCCCAGGCTGCCTACGCGCTGATCTCCGGGTCCGTGGTGGAATTGGACGCGCGCATCGATTCGAGCGAGGCAGGCGAATATCCGGCCGGCATCCGCAAGGCCCACGCCAAGGTCGCCATAAACATGGTCGACCCGGTCAACGGTGCGATCCTTTTTTCGGATTCCGACGAAGCGGATACCCGCAAAGCGCCGCTTCCGGACACGGCTTCGGGCGCCCTCGAGGTGGCCATCGTCAAATTGGCGGCCCGCCTGGCGGCCACCTTGAGGTCCCGGCCGTGGCGCGCGAGAATCCTGGAAGTGTCCCAAGGGAAGGTGGTCATCGGGGCGGGAACCCGAGCCGGCATCATGCCCGGACAGGAGTTACGCATCGTGAGGCCGGGCAGACAGGTGAAGGAGCCCACGAGCGGCGTGATCCTGGAATTGCCCGGCGAAGAGGTGGGCCGCATCAAGGTGGTCTCGCAGTTCGGAACCGGGGAATGGGATGAAGGTTCCGAATGCACCATCCTCAGCGGGAAGGGTTTCGCCCGCACCGATTACGTAAGTCTGGAAGAGGGATTGTGAAGGCGGCGGAACTCAACCCCAGTTGACCCGGATCATGAATTGATACGGGGAATCGTCGTTTCCCAGGATCAGTACGCCTTCCTTGCCCTGGAAGTAAACGGGACCGGGACCGTGCTTTCCCCCGATACGCGTCCCATCCACCACGGCTCCCAGTTCGCTGCCCCTATCGAGCACGCCCACCCGGCCGTTGTCTAACACGATGCTCACATGGTGCCGGGCGATCTGGGCCGGATCCACGTCTTCGATTTCGAAATGGTTGTACAGGAAGGGATCGCTGCTCTTCCTTCCGACCTTGAAGGGAAACGTCTTGATGGCGAAGGGGTTGGTCGCGATGGAAGCGATGGCTCTTGGAGTCATTCCCTCGATGGTGAAATTCTCGGCCTTGGCGCCGGGATCCTTCAGGTTCGCGAGCCGGGCCTTGGCGGCGGTAGTGGCGTTCAGTTCTGCGATGGTGGTATTGGCTTCACGCAGCCGTTCAAAAATGCTCTTGAGGAACTTTCCGAAAATCTCCGGATTCTCCTTCATGGCCACGAAGAGATCTTCGCGGTGGAATTCCCTGACAATGGTTTCCTCGACGGCCGTCACGCTCGCACTGCGGGGAAGGTCGTCCACCATGCTCATCTCTCCGAAGGTCGCCCCTTTGCCCAGGAAGGCGATATGCACGCTCTTGCGGTTGCTTTCCTTGCTGATCGACACCTTTCCCGATTCGATGATATACGCGGTCTCTCCCGGGTCGTTCTCCCTGATGATGAGATCGTTGGGCGCATAGCGCCAAGTGTTGACCATGGGACCTCCAAGACGATTCCGGAAAACCCTCTGATTATACCTTATTCCCTTTTGAAATACTTCCACGGGGTCTTTACGCCCTTGCGGAGGGCTTTTTGCGCCTCCAATGGAAGGGCGGCGATATCTCGGCAGGCTTCCGAACAGGTTCCCGCCAGCCTGTCGGAACAAGCCCGGCACTGGATGAAAAGCATATGACAGGCTTCGTTCCCGCAATTGGCGTGGGTATCGCAGGGCGCGTCGCATTGATGGCAGGTGGATACCACGTCGTCCGAAATGCGCTCGGACATGCGGCCGTCGAATACATAATTCTTTCCCAGGAACCGGTTCTCCAGGCCCTCGAGCTTCACCTGGCGGACGTATTCGATGATGCCGCCCTCCAATTGGAAGACCTTGCCAAATCCCTTGTGAAGAAACCATGCGCTGGCCTTTTCGCATCGGATGCCGCCGGTGCAGTACATCACCAGGTTCTTGCCCTCTCCGCCGTCCTTCAGACCGGATTCGACCACGTCCAGGGATTCCCTGAAAGTGATGGCGTCGGGCATGAGCGCGCCTGGAAAATGCCCGATCTCGCTTTCGTAGCGGTTGCGCATGTCGACGAGGAGGGTATTGGGATCGGCGCTGAGTGCGTTGAACTCTCGCGCCGTCAGGTGCCGGCCCACGCGCGAGGCGTCGAAGGATTCGTCCGAAATGCCGTCGGCAACGATGCGGTCGCGCACCTTGATTTTCAGTTTCAGGAAGGATTTGTTGTCCTGTTCCACGGCGACGTTGAGGCGGACGCCCTTCAGGAAGGAAATGCCTTCTAAGTGATCGGCGAATTCCTTCAGGCGCTCTGCGGGGAGGGAGAGTTGCGCATTGATGCCCTCCTTGGCCACGTAAATCCTGCCGAGCACGGCCAGTTTTTCCCACTCCAGATAAAGGTTGTCCCGGAAGTCCCTGGGGTTGTCGATGCGGTGGTATTTGTAGAAGGAAAGGGTGATGCGGTCCTGGCCGGCATCATCGATCCATTTTGCGCGCTCCTGGGCGCTCATGGTGTTGTATAGCAGCATAGGGATACCCATCCCAATTTAGCGTTTTTTCCCAATCCCGTCGGAATTACGGCCGTTTGGGCTCAAATCATTTGATTTTTCCAGGAAAAAAGGCATCTTTGGGGGCAGGATCCCGCCAAGGGGTCCAAATCGTTTGGGGTCTTAGCTCAGTTGGTAGAGCGCCTGCTTTGCAAGCAGGATGTCGGGAGTTCGACTCTCCCAGACTCCACCAAAAACGCCTCGGTTTTGCAAGAGACCGGGGCTTTTTTGTTGTCTTCGATCCATGCTGCCGCTTTTGTTTCCGCAGCTTGTTTGGAATAATCCGAAAGTAATTCGCTGAGGGATTAAGATGCATCTTCGGAACATCCTTTGCATTAGACCTTGGTTAAAGCCCAGGGATGACGAGAAGGCGCGCTAGTTTTTTAACTTGCATCCCAGACTGAGCGGCATACCGTGATCAAAGGCTTGGAACTTCTTTTCACCTGACCCGAAGACCGGAGACGGATGCGACCCCTGCAGTCCAGTATAAGCGAGCGCATCAAGACACAATATGAGGCGTTTCCGTATCCGAATTACAGCCTCTTCATCCCTCTCCGCGCTCAAGAGGCGTATGCTTCGCATTCCCTCTTCGCCGCCCGCATCCTGGAACAAAGCGGGCAGCATCCGGTCATCCGGCGAATCGCCGGTGCCGAGGTCTTGCTGGCCGGTTGCGGCGATGTCTTCCCTTACATGGCGAGTTTATGGGAACCGCGGCCCCACCGCCTTAATGCGGTGGATCTTTCCGCGCGCAGCCTCCGGCGCGCAAGGGTGCGTTGTCTGCCGCGCTTGCGGAGCATGATCTGGAAGCAGGGAAACCTGGAGGATCCGGCCTTCGACCTTCCCGACGGCCTTTCGCATATCGACAGCTACGGAGTGCTGCATCATATGGCGGACCCCGCCCGGGTCTTGCAACGGTTCGAACGGCACCTTCTGCCCGGCGGAACTGCGCGCATCATGGTCTATAACAGCGAAGCACGGAAATGGATCTGCCACCTGCAGAGGGCTTTCGCGCTCCTCGCTCTTTCGGCTTTCCAGCCCCGGGATCTGGAACGCGGTCAAAAGCTTTTGGAGTACATGGCCGAGATTTCTCCGGTGCTGCGCGAACGGTTCGCACCCATGCGCCGTGGCGCTTTCGCGAATCACTCGCGCTTCGTGGACACCTTCCTGCATGCCAGGGAGGCACGCCTGGACCTGAAGTTCTGGTTACGGGCCATTGAAACCTGTGGTCTGCGCGTGATTGGCGTTTTCGACCGCTACGCGGAACTCGATGATCTGCCGAATCCCTTGCTGGAAGTGCCGACACTTCAAGCCTGGCAGGATCGTATTGAGGATCGTCGCTTTGAAAATAATTTTGAACTGTACCTGGCCAAGGCCTATCCGGCGGGTTCCAGCCCGGCCGGGAATCCTGCGGGACCTATGGTGACACGCACCCTGCCCGCCCCCCACTTTTTGAAGTCGCCGCCCAAAACGTGGTTCGAATACGCGGAAACGCGATCCATCCCGTGGCTTGCCAGACGCCGGATCTGGTCCCGTTTTCTGCGGGGATTGTGCGGGCGATTCGCCCTATCCGCCGATGCATGGGCCGGTCGCCTTCCTCCCGAGGCTCTGCAGAGGTTGGGGCGCATCGGAGCTTTGTTCCCCGACGATTTTAGCAGCCAGGAGCTTAAGGACCTGTTGCGTCGGCCCCTTCATGAGTTCATGGAGCCGCCGGACTTTTCCGCACCGGGGCCGGTCCGCAACAATCGTGAAATCCGCGCGGAAGTCCAACTTATCCTGCAGGAAAAAAACCGCCCTATCAAATATTTGGAAGCGGTGATGAATCGTTTGGAGTCGGCGCAAAACCCTTAGAAAACCCCCTCTAATTTCACAGCTCGAACTGAAGCTTCAGGTGGGCGTAAGGACCGCCTTTTACGCTTGTCCCTCAAGTAGGGCCGATCCCGTATCCGGTCGCAGGCGTAATTGGATCAGTATCGGGAAATGATCCGAATCCAATTTTTGCAGCCTCCTCAACTCGACCAGGGTGAAGTCCTGGCTATGGAAAACATGGTCAAGGGAATAGCGCAGGACGGGGATGCGGGCATGGAAGGTGTTATAGAACCCCCTGCCCACTCGCGGATCCAGGGTTCCGCTCAGCTGCTGGAACTTCTTGGTGGTACGGGACCATGCGACATCGTTCATGTCTCCGGCCACGATGCAAGGCAGGTCCGACTTCCTTATTTCCTTGGCAACTTCATCCAGCTCCGCGTCCCGTTCTTCGGTATCCTCTTCGGCCGGGGGCTTGGGGTGGACGGCCAGGATCCGGATGGACTTTCCCGAGGGCAGTTCCACGACCGCATGGATGGACGGAACATCCTCCTCGCGCCGGCGGTCTACCCGAGTCCGGCTCAGGGGAAGCCGGGAATAGAGGGCTATCCCATAGGTGTTCTCCTGGGGGACCTTGACCTGCCAGGCATGGGATGACTCCAATACGGCCAGCTGATCGATCCACCAGTGGTCCGGTTCGTTCAGAAGGATGAGGTCGGGGTCTTCCTTTTCCACCATGCGGATAAGTTCGGCGACATTGCGGTTGGTCATCAGGACATTATAGATGAGCAGCTTAACGGTGTCTCCGGAATCGGCGGGTACGGGAGTCGACGGGGTCTCCACTCCTTTCAGAAAGGTAAATGGGTAGATGTTGCGGGCATGATGCAGAATGCATGCCGCGTTAAGCAGGGACCATGCGATCCTCGACTTCGGCCGGCCTCTGCCCACGGCCGCAAAAGCCAAGTTGAGGACGCCCCAGGCGGCAAGTTGCAGGCGGGGAAATTCCATCATCCGGATCCATCGGTTATGGACCCGCAGAACCGGAAGCCAGGTCACCAAGGCAAGGCCGGTTATGCTGATCGGTAAATACCATTTCATGGGTTACTCCGGAAGGTTTGTATTCTGGAAGAAAAAAAACTTGAGGGGGTATAGGAAGGAATGTTTCTGAAACCGGGGAACCAGCCGGCGGCCGAACCCATTGGATTTAGGCGAAAAAAACGGGAAGGGGCCGATTATGAAGGTGAGAACGGGCTCGGTCTTCATTTTGTCGGGCAAGGATGGGTTCGACGTGGGTGCCGGACTCAGGCAGGGCATCGGCAAGGGTCAGGGCTGTAACGGCCCCGGGAACTCTACCGATTACCGCCCGCTAAGCGGAAGAATAACCCTTTCCCGGCGGCAGCGCGGGCGCAGGAGACATGACCCCTCCCGTTACCGTATCCTGTGGGCTACGGGGCGGGAGGCTTTACCTTGGGCGGCTTAGGTAGCTTAGGGGGCGTCTGACGCCAGAACCCGCCCGCGGAATACTTGTCCCAGCACCAGCGCAGCCACTGCAACAGACGCCGCGCCAGCCACAGGGACCATGCCAGCATGGCCAGACGATAGACCCACATGGGCAGGGAGAACATCCACCCGGACGGGAAGTCCCCCTTGGCCCTATCCAAGAACCAACGCAGGCTGGAAGCATTCGAGCCGTTCCCGGTCACCTGCATGTCCGGCGAGCTAAGCAGCCCTTCCGGCACCGCCGCCAGCAGAAGGCCGAAAGCCAGCACCGCCAACCCAGCCAAGACGACCTGGACGAGATTGTGCTCGGCATAGGACCAGGTCACGGCCAACCGTTCCCGGTACCGTAGTATCAGGAACAGGACGAGCAGCGGGACGGTGGCATACACGTTGACCATGGACGTTCCCGCGAAGAGCAGGGCCCAATCCACCATGCCCAACGGGGTAACCTTCGTCCGGCCGAGCTGGAAGGCGATACCGATCATAACGAACAGAACACCCCACAACAGAAGCGCCGGGCCGATAGCATTGCCGCCCACCCATAAGGTCCAACGATCCGCGGGCACGTTCATGATCAGGGAGATGTTGGCGGCCTCATCGTCCACGCGCACCTTGGGCGTCTTCTGAAAAAGGCGGATGCCCTCCGGCTGTTTCCAGGCCAGGGAAATCTGTTGGACGCCGGGGCGCAGGGGAATGGACAGAACACCCTCCCGCTGGGTCAAGGGCTGGTTCGACCCGTCGAGGGTCATGGTCTCAAGGGTGGCTCCCTGAGGAAGCGTCACCTTGGTCACGTCTCCCTGGCCCGCGCGGATGCGCAGGTTGAGCCTCCCGGAGCTTTCCCGTTTCCCCGGATTCAAGGTGACCACGGCATTCTCGATGGTCTTGACCGGCCCGCTGGCCGCCTGGGGCTCGGTGATCCTGAAGGCCAGGGTATCTCCGGGCAACGGATTCCATTCCGAATCGCCGCCCACATCCCTGGGTAGGATGGGCGGAAGGCCGGAGGTCTCCACATGCCAGCGGGAAGACGCGTCCACGCGCCAAGTCTCGGCCCGTTGCACCAAGGTCCCGGCGGTGAGCTTGAGAACTTCGGCACGGTCGATCACGGAACGCCAGGTGGCTTCCATCTGGCCCTCCTGCATGCTGACCATCACCGAACCCTTCGCCACCGAAAGACCGGGAGTGACCGGATGCTCGAAGGGAAGCAGAGGGACTTCCATGGTGAAGGCGCCAGAGGTCGGGGCCGTGCGGTATACGAAGGTTTCCATGACCCATTCCTGATCGAGCACCAAGGTACGGAACACCCGGACGAAGGGCGGGATGGGATCGGGGGTGAGTTCGGGCCCTTTATGGACTGTCGCCGCGCCCTCGCTGCGTATCAAGACCAGGGCCCCGCCTTCGGTCCTGCCCTTGGCCAATCCTTGCACCGAGAAGCCAGTGGCCTGCACGGAAAGGTTGCGTGCCACGTGGCCGAAGTTAAGCTCCAGGCGCTGGTTCAGGATGCGGCCTTCCAGAGTGACCACATGGCGGCCCCGGGGAAGGGCGAGGGTCAACAGGCCGCTGTTCAGTTTGGACACGGCGGCTGCGGGCCGTCCGGCCACCTTGATGGCCTCCAATGTGAGTTGGCCTTCACCGGCATTGGGAAGGATCACCAAGGTGGTATCGATCACGTCGAAAACAAGGGTAACATTCAGGTTGTCGCCGGAAGCGGAGACCCGTCCGGAATTCATGGAGGCGCAATCGGGCGTGCAGGGACGCTGCTCGTTCATGCGGCGTTCCAGTTCCTGGAGCAAGTCGCTCGGCGGGAACTGCGCGCGTGCCGGAGCCGCGGAAATCGCAAGGAGCAGCAAGGCCGCCATCGCACCGGCGCCAGGTTTTTGACCGCCCGGTCCTTGACCGCCCGGTCCTTGACCGCCCGGTCCTTGACCGCCCGGTCCGTTACCTCCGGTCCGCAGGATGCGGATGGCGGGAAAAGCGAGCAGGAACAACAGCAGTCCCGGCAATAGAGCCTGCAAGGTCCGCAGGAAACGCGTGAACCAGGGCCGTACCAGATAGAGGTTGAGGTGTTCCGATGCCTGCACGGGCCCGGACCAGCTCAAGGTGGCAGACTCCCATCCCCATTCCGGTTCTCCGGGTCCGGATTGGACCTTGGAAATACTGGTGTTGAATCGGCTGCGGCGTTTCTGCTTGGCCTCGGCCTGGAGAGTGGCCATATTCGCGTCTTGACCGAGCGACGCTCCTTCTCTGTACCCCTCGTTAAAACCCTCGTCCGTTTCTCCCCGTCTTTCCGAAAGCCTGGTTTGGTTTTTCTTGGTTTGCTGCTCCATCGCGGCCGAGGCCTCTTCG
>JALYSE010000301.1 GCA_030854955.1 Fibrobacterota bacterium
CCATTTGGATCCTATTGGTTTCAACCTGAAATATCCGTACTTTTACCCCTTCGCTCTTTCGTGAAACGATTTTGTTACTCGAAGAATATTAGGGGTGTCCGATGGCTGAAATTGCAATGGAAGAAATTCAAACTCCCCCCCCTTGATTAAGACCGCCATCCGGGCCTTGGGTGGTGGTCACCCTTTAATTGAAGTTCCTATAGACAGGATACCGCCGAGCCCAAAATTACCCGCATTTTTTTGTGTTTCCAAATGGAAACGGTTTTTTCCGGAGACGAGCGGCACAAAACAGCCAAAGACCTATTATAGTGCGGGTGATGGGTGGGCTAAATTACGCGATAAAACTGGCTGATATTGGCACAAATATCAACCAACACCCCCTTATAGTAAAAATCAGAAAAAATATTACAAATCATAAATAAACCGGGAGAGTAGAAATGAAGAAAAATTTGTGGACTAAAAAATTCGTAGGCGCAAGTCTTATTCTGATTTCGGCTTTAAGCCAAAACTCTTACGCCGAGGGTACACCCTTTTCACCCGGGGTAGACTACCCCTTCTTCCGGCGCGATGCGGCTAAAAGCGAGGGCTGGAAGGAATTATCGACCCCGCTTTTACATTATTGCCAGGCTAACGAACCTTTTAAAAGTCAGCAAACTGGTAATTTTAACGTAACTTCGTTGGCAATTGCACCGAATGGTGATTATCTCATGTTTACGATTTACGGCGTCATGCGCAGTCGCGATAAGGGTGTCACTTGGGTGCGTATAGATGGTGAAAGCAAGGATAGTCGCGGTTCAACGGAGACCGGCTATGCCGAGATTGGCAATAGCATTAGTTTTGATCCGGGAAACTCCAATCGCATTGCTCACTTAGGGTTGCGCGGGAACTCGTATTTCAGCAACGGAACCACCTGGAAAAATTTCGTCGATGCTGGTCTCGATTTTGGTTCGATTGACTGGACGACGCCAAACCCTTTATTGATGGCCGGCCCCAGACATGGTACTTGGATAATGAAAATTTCACGTGATGGTGGTAATAGTTGGACCGAATACGATAACAAGTTTACCGGTACCGGCGAGCTCGGCAGCGGATCTAGTACTAGCATGATCACGGTAATCGATGATAACACGATGATTTACAATAGTCTCAGCGATCAGCCTTCAAAACCCTCCGGTCTCTTTCGCAGCACCGATAAGGGTGTTACCTGGACAAAATTACGGGATGGCCTTAGCGATGTCAGCCACATTGGTGTTGCATTGGCTGATGGCCGCACCTTTTTTATGGCTGAAGGCAAGCTTTGGAAGAGCACGGATAAAGGGGCTACCTGGACTTCACGCAGTGCGCGACAGGCATCACAGGGACCGCAACTGTATGGCGACTGGAGCAATGGTAAAATCGGCATGATGCTTGTCAAGCGACATGAAGCCTTAAGCTATAGTATCGACGAAGGAGTCACCTGGACCGATGTTATCGGCGGTACCAGCAGTCAACAATTCCCTCCAAAATCGGAGGGCAGTCTCGACGGAAACATTTACTCACAGGCTAAAGATAATGGTACCTATAATGCTGATAATATCGATAGCCGATATGGCGGCGGTCTCTGGGCGTACGATGCGTCTACCAACACTGCCTTTGCCTCGTCACCAGCCGGACCGGTGATATTTAAAAAACTCGGCCCCGGCGTGATAGGAATAAATCAATTTATCAAGTCGGGAGTCGCACCAGGGCCGGTCACGATTTCATATGATCAGTCAGCTTCACGACTGAACTATTCCATCGCACAATCGGGTCATGTCCGGATTGATATCAATGGTCTTACCGATCGCTCCATTAAGACCGTGGTTGATCAGAATCTTGATGCCGGGAGTCATTCGGTTTCGCTAAGTCATCTGCCGAGGGGGATGATTGTGGTGTCTGTTAAGAATGGTTCGGCAACTCATAGCCGAACTTTGTTAGTTGGCGCCAGTAAATAGGGCTCGTTAAGAATTACCTGACCGCTTTGGCTGTTTTCTGCGGGGGTGGAATTGTGTAATTCCATTCACCGTGGAATTTGTCTAATTTGATACACGCTTGTTCCACTTGCTCGTACTGGGCGGCAAGTGAAGTACAAGCAGTGTCATCCCGATTTCCTCCGCCAGCTTTTGCAACTCCCACTTCCATAGGCGGGTCCTTGCTTTATTGCTTCCGGGTCCGGATGCTGCCCACCCTCCTTGGTTCCCCAAAATAAGCCTTATTTGGTTTTTTTGGGGTGTTTCCAAATGGAAACAGTAATTTCCGGAAACGTACGGCACAAAACGGCTAGAGACCTATTATAATGGGGGATGGATAACCCGGCTGTTTTCGATTTCACTGATTATCGGCAATTCCTGAAAGCCTATTACCAGTTTCAGAAGCAGAAGAGCCCGGCTTTCTCCTACCGGTATTTCGCCTTGAAGGCCAAAATCAATTCCTCCGGCTTCTACAAGAATGTGATTGATGGAAAACGCAGTCTGGGGCGGAGCCTGATCATGCGGTTTTCCGAGGCTATGAAGCTCAGGAAAAAGGAAGCGGACTATTTCGAGTGCATGGTCTACTTCAACGAAGCCAAGACCGTGGAGGAGAAGCGCATCTTTTTCGAGCGCATGATGGCGCTTCGCAAGGTCGAGGCCTACCTTGTACAAGGCAGCCAATTCGAATTCTATTCCAAATGGTATTATAGTGCCGTTCGGGAGCTGATCGGTCTTATCCGTTTCAAAGACGACTTCACCGCCTTGGGTAGGCTATTAGATCCACCCATCCGTCCCGATCAGGCCGAAAAGGCCATTAAGGTCTTGGAGGACTTAAAGTTTATCGCCAAGGATCAGAAGGGAATCTATAAGCAGGCCCAGAATCATATCACCACCGGGCCTGAGGTGGAATCCCTGAACGTGTCCAATTACCAGATCGCCTGTATGGGCCTGGCCAAGGAAGCGATCGATCGGCATGACCCGGCCGTGCGCGACATGTCCACCTTGACCTTGAGCCTGTCTAAGGAAGCCTTCGAGGCGTTCAAGGAAGAGATCATTTCCTTTCGTAAAAAACTGCTTGGACTGGAAAAGCAATTTCCAAAAGCCGATCGGGTCTATCAGTTGAATACCCATTTTTTCCCCCTATCCAAAATCCCCGCCAAGGAGAAACCATGAGTTTCCGGCGATGGGATATGCGGACTAGTCCGACCAGGGCTATTCTGCTCGGAGCGATGGCGGCCTATCTGGCCAGCTGCAATTTTGGATCGGAAACGGGAAATCCCACTAAGGTATTGGAGGGAAGTTTCAAGACCTTGGATGGTTTGCCGGCAGCCCGTACCCAGGTCTATCTCGTTCCCAAGGATTTCAATCCTCTTGACCTTCTCTTGGGAAGTGCCGTGACCTTGCATGTCGACACCACGGATGCGCAAGGCCGTTATCATTTCACCGGTGTGGACAGCGGTCGCTATAACCTGCAAGCCAACAGCCTGTTAAACGGCACCGGGCTCTTGGTGAAGGATATTCCCGTGGCCGGCCCCAGGGCCCTTTTGCCGACGCATACTTTGCGATCCTCTGGAAGAATCACTGCCGGCTTGGAAGGGGCCGACGATACCGATAATGGGTATGTTTACATTCTCGGCACCACCTTCTACGAAAAAGTCGGCGCATCCTCGAAAACCATTTCCCTTGATTCCATCCCTCCCGGCCTTGTGGATTCCCTAATATACGGTAACTCCCAAGGTACGGTAGCGCCCAAGTCCTTCGCTTGGAATTTGAATGTGAAGTCGGATACCTCATTGGAGGTACCCGGTCCGTACCTGGCCTGGAAACATTCGGCAATGGTCCTCCTGAATACGACCTCCACCGGCGTGAAGATATCGGGACACGTGGCCCATTTTCCCTTACGCATCGACCTGGCATCCACGCGCTTCGATTTCACCTCCTCGCGGCCTGACGGTGCGGACCTGCGCGCTACTAATGAGCGTGGAGATCCTCTGCCATGCGAGCTCCAGCTTTGGGATGCCGCCTCCCAGAGCGGTCAGATATGGGTGCGCGTGGATTCCGTCTTCGCCGATTCACTGCAAAAGATCCGGTTATACTGGGGTTACGGGGGCCAGGGAGCCATCCCCTCAGCATGGCCCGCCGGATCGGTCTTTTCCGCCGCCGACGGCTTTGTCGCATCCTGGCACCTGGATTCTGACCCCTTTCTTTCCGGACAGCAAGTGCCCGATTTCTCCCAGGGGCAAAATGATGGACTGGCCATAGGCTTTGAGGCGCCAGGCGGAACCGCTCCAGGCGTGATTGGAAATGGCTTGGCCTTCGACGGGAAAACCAGATTCCTGACCACGCGGAAAGGCTTCGACAATCCGAAGACCTTCACCTACGCCGGCTGGTTCAAAACCTCAACGGTGGACGGCGGTAGGCTTTTTGATTTCTCGGAAAGTGATACCTCCCTGGCTCAAGCCTGGTGGGATCGGCTTATCTCCATGGATCCTAACGGAACCTTGCATTTTGGCGTTTATCCGCCCATCGTTCCTGGAACTCCCATGCCCACAGTCGGGACCCACAACATCCTCGATGCCCCCAATCCT
>JALYSE010000092.1 GCA_030854955.1 Fibrobacterota bacterium
GGTGCCGATTGCGAGAAGGGCAGGGTGCCCTGCACGCCAGCTCCCACGGTCCCGGGACCGGAGGCTTGCTGGCTGTTATAGCTGGTAGAACCGAAGCCCGTGATGCTTGCGAATCCGTCCACGTGACGATTCAATCCCAAGGCGATGGAACCGATTCCGGTGAAGATGTTCGCGCCCTTGTTGGGGCCAAGTGCAAATTCCTTCTGCTGATTGTAGAAGGAACCGTTCAATCCGAAGATCAGGCGGCCGGAACCCAAGGCTTCCGCCGAGGCGGTCTGGCTGAGGCCGCGGGTTCCGTACCAGGTATTGGTAGGGGAGACGACGCGAATCTCGGTGCTTTGGGAGATGGACTCGGTCACGGGCGGGTCTACATCGACACTGGTAATGGGGGGCCCTTGGGCGATGGAGTAAATGGGGAATGCGAGGACTAGGGCCGATGCCAGCTTGCGTGAGAATTTCATGGTTTCCTTCTTTATCGCTCTGGTGTGTGAATTTGAATTCCGGCCCATTTGGCCGAATGCGCGATATCTGCGGTAAATAAACATATTCGGAACGGGGACCTCAAGGAATATCTGACAATATTTTCGACTTTGGTCCCCAATTGACCCTGGAACTGGCAAAACCACCCTTAATCAGTCACTTTGGAAAGTGAAATGAAAAAATCACCCCTCAAAACGACCCTAATCCCCATGACAAAGGTTGCCGGGGGCGGTCACTTTCGCTTTACACCTGGATGCAGTCGCTATACCTATGGAGTCGACTTTTAGGAAGCGCTAATTTCCCTGCAACATCGCAAAGCCACCAAGCCTGTAGATCCTTCCGCTTCCATAGGGTCAAAAATAGGTGATGTTGAGGTAGTCTATGCGACCTATGAGCTTTTGAGCTCAAGTCCCCTTTCTTCGGGTGGGGGTTTTCTCAAGGCCGGTGTGGGCGGGAAATTTGCTTCTACCCGGATTTGGGCTGGGGCTGAAAGGGCGACGAATGGCTGGACTAAAGGGAAGAACCCTGCGGAGGGAAGGGTATTCCCCGATCAGGGGAGCAGAAATTGGGTGAATCGGCCGGGATTGCGGAGGGGTCGGTTGGGGCCGGGGCGGTTGTAATGTTGGAAAAGGGCTTCGATTTACCTAAGTTTTTTTTCAATTGCAACCCGGAGGACCCTCTGGAACCCACACTGTAACCCCCAAAAACTTTAAGGCGAATTGCAGTGAAAAATGAAAGAGGTACGTCAGCATTCGGTCATTCCCGTATAGGAGTATCGCGAAAACTCCCTAAATCCAGTCAATAGTGATTGCCGGTGAGAGCATGGTCTTGGCGGGACGGGATCTGGGAATACCGGAAGGCGTGGTCGGGTGAAAGGTCATGGGCCAACATCTGCCGGGGAGCGGTGACCTCTGTTCTCTGAAAGAATACAGAACTATCCCAGACCCTAAGCGGGGATTTACGTTTAGTGTTATCTTTGTCGTCGCGACGAATACTTTAAGCATTCGTCTCGACATCCATCACGGGAGAATTTTTGTGGTTAAAATACCTGCTTTGGGAATTCGCTTTATTTTCCAATTTCCTTCCACCTTATTAAAGGCATTGACCCTCGCGCTCCCGCTCGTTTTCTCCCCGATCGCGCAAGCACAACACCTGGACACTGCATCGGGCGGGGAAGGGTATCGCCGACAGGGGGAATACTACGGTAAGGTAGACGGGAAGCCCTACGGGATACAAGTCGTTGATTTCAGCTCAGGCAAGTTTGATATGAACATTTTCCCAGGCGGCTTACCGGGACAAGGTTGGGGAAGCAATCCATCCGATTACATATATCTGAAGAGCACGAGCAGCAGCGCTTCGGGAACGGTATTCGTCGGTAGCGGGTCGGCGGCGGGATGGACCATTTCCATACCGCCCGGAGGAAAAACCCTTTCAGGTACGGGACCGGGTAACAAATCGATTGACATGAAGAAAATATACCGAGTGAGCCCTACTGCTGGCATGGCTCCGCCCTCTGGCGCGACGGTGCTCTTTGATGGCACCCAGGAAACTTATTCCGCCAATTGGACGGGCAAAGCCCCATATATTGTTGGTAATGATAAATACCTACCAGAAGGGAACGCTTCCCTCAAGGACTTCGCTGATCACACCCTGCATATCGAGTTCCGCACCCCGTTTGGGCCCGAAAGCGACGGTCAGAGCAGGAGCAACAGCGGTGTATATATCCAGGGAAACTATGAATGCCAGGTGCTAGATTCCTTCGGCTGGATGCGCGGCGCCCAGGAGTCGGGACCGCACGGCAATTCCCAAGGCTGGGCAGGAGGCCTGTACGCATGGAGCTCGGCCAGGATCAACATGTCCCATCCTCCTTTGACATGGCAGACCTATGACATCCAAGTCACGAATGCCGTTTTCAACGGGAACAACAAAACCGCACCGGCCCATCTGACCGTATACCATAACGGGTATAAGGTGCAGGATACCATCATCAACGGATCAACACCCGACGGCGGTAGGGAGTCGGCGTTGGGAGGGAGAGTCTTCGTACAAAACCACGGCGGGGCTATGTGGTACCGCAATGTATGGGTTTTGCCTGGTACGAAATGGGCCAATGTTCCGGCCTTGCCTTCTCTGGATGGAACAGTTTCGATGATCCGGCCGAAGGGGAATGCCCGGTTTCAGAAAAACGCGATGACTTTAATGATGGGTCCGCAAGCAGACGTTGCTAGGCTTTACAACCTGCTCGGCAGCAAATCGATGAAACCCAGCCGCGCGGCTGGGTTGTACTTTACCCCCGTAACTCAAAATGGAGTAGACCGATAGTGCTTAACCGATTTCCTTCCATCATCCTTTCCAGTTTGATTTGCGCATCCTCGGTTCTGTCCGAGGAACCAAGCGCGCCAGCCTTGAGCAAGCCATATGGATACGGGGCCATTGAAAGCGGACAATTCGGAAAGTACAAATACCAGCAGGAGGATTTCCGGTACGGATGGAGGCAGCGCGCCTACGTTGTCATGGGGACGGACATTGCTCTGAGCGAGCGACTCACGGTTCACGCCGGATTGATGGCATTACTCTGGTACAACACGTTCCCTAAAGAACGCAACGGGGACAATCTAAATTTCGATGACAAGCATGTAAGTTTGGGGATTGAAAGGGCTGAAGCGATTTATGCCTTCAGCTCGGACGAGAGCCGAAAGCTGCAATTGCACATAGGCCAGTTCTCGTATAAATACAATCCAGACGTGCGGAACCTGGGCGAATATCTATTCAGGAGCGGCGCCTATCCGAACTTCATAAAAACCGATTTCGACTATACCCAATCGAGCCTTACGGGTTTTATGCTCCAGAGCGAGTTGGGAAACTGGAAGAATGATGTGATTTTCAATACGGAAACGGATTTGGTTCCCTATTTCGATATGGGACTGAGCTGGTTGACAAGTTATTCGGTTGGCTCGTTCTTAGACATCGGTGCGGGCGTATCGTTAACGAACCTCATTTCGGTGGACGAAAGTAAAACCACCCCAAATCCCAATGAACTTCCAATCCCTCTGCAGGGGAATGGGGATGCGCGTGGGAGCGGACCACTGGGTATTAAATACCGGGGATACCTCGACGGTAAGGATACCGCCTATTACACTTTCAGAAGCACCAAGGTGATGTTCCGACTCAGTGCCAACTTCCAATCCCTGTTCTCATCCGACCTGTTCGGCAAAGAGGATCTGAAACTCTATGGCGAAGCGGCGTTGTTGGGTGTTAAAGATTACCCAATGCCCATCGGCTTCGATACGCTGCCCGACTCCTTGAATAATTATTACTCATACTTGAAGGACCGCCGTCAGCGTATGCCCGTAATGATCGGTTTCAATATCCCCGCCTTCAAGGCTTTGGATGTACTTTCGTTGGAAGTGGAATGGTACGGCTTGAAGGGGCCGAACAGCTTCCGTGATCGTAAAGAGGACTATTTTCCGCTATCCCAATCCCCGTATTATTGGAGCAAGGTCAACGGCACCTATTCGGCAAGAGATTACGGAACCAAAGACGATTTGAAGTGGTCCCTTTACGGACGCAGGACTTTGCTCACCGGATTGCAGGTTGTCGGCCAGGTTGCACGAGATCATGTGCGGCACAATACCGACAGTCCCATTCAATTGGATGAAGAAGAAGCGTTGACCAAGTCGGGAAACTGGTGGTGGGCCCTCAAACTGTCGTTCTTCTACTGAGGCATTAGTGGGAAAAATGAAATTCGCTACCCTAGTCCCGGAGTTCTCCCGCGCGATCCTCCTTGCCGCCGTGGCCGTTTCTGGCATATTCGCATCCCCTGAATCCGAACCGGCTTCAAATCGCTTTAAGACCAGTGTGTATGGTGCGATGGAAGTGGGCCAGTTCGTAAAATATCACTACTGGCAGAATGATCTCGCCTATTCTTGGCGCCAACGAACCATCCTCGAATACCACTCCAGCTACGCCTACTCGGATGCGTTTTCTCTTGAACTGGGCCTAGGCGCGTATATGTGGTACTACTCCTTCCCGAGCGAGTACATTCGCAGTAAACGGGATCGGAACAACAAATACGTGTCGCCGTATTTGCCAGTCACCAAAGTCACCTACCTGCTCGGTGATACGAAGGATCCGGCCCTGGCGATCGAGTTCGGAATTTTCCCTTTCAAGTACAACAGCGAATCCCGGAACCTGGGCGAGTACATGTTTCGTACTGGCGCATATCCCAACTACATCCATAACGATTTCGACTTCGCGTTTACGCGCCTCACTGGGCTGCATTTATCGCGTGTGGACTTCGGGAAATGGAAGAACGAAATCCTCCTAAATACGGAAACGGATTTGCAGCCTCGATTCGATTGGACCTTCACCTACTTGACGGAGTTCACGCCAAGCCCATTTCTAAAGGTGGGTGCTGGCGTCTCCTTCACGAATTTCCTGTCCGTAAACGAGAACTATACAACCCCTAAGGACCAGCCCGGTACGAGCTACCTCACCAACCTGCATACCGATTCCTTGGACATCGGCGGCGGGATTAAGGTTCCGATCACGGTCGGGGATACGGGCTACTATACTTTCAAATCCACTAAGCTGATGGCCCGCGTAGCATTGAACCCCCAAGCACTGATATCAATTCCCAGATTGGGTCCCGAGGATCTGAAAATCTACGGCGAAATTGCGCTATTGGGAGTGAAAAACTATCCGTTGCCTACGCCGGATGATACCATTATGGTCAACAGTTTTTTTGCGGATAGGATGCAGCGGATGCCGTTCATGTTCGGGATCAACGTGCCGACTTTCGGCTTACTCAATCTGCTTTCCGTGGAAGCGGAATGGTACGGGCTGCGCGGGCCGAACAGTATTGAGTACCGGCAGCAGCACGTTGCCGTGCCCCTTCCGCAAAAGGTTAACAACAACCCCACCGAAAAAGGCTCGTACGTCAATGCCGACTATGACAAGAAGGACAACTGGAAGTGGTCGGTGTACGCCAAGAAGGAGTTCGTGCCGGGCCTTGACCTTGTAGCGCAGGTCGCGCGCGATCATGTGCGCCACAGTGTCGGGTATGCTATCCAAAAGGATTGGGAAGAGGCGCTCACCAAACCGAACCAGTGGTGGTGGGCGGCCAAGATTGCGTTCCACTACTGAGCCAGTCCACAAAAGCTTATAGGGCTCGCATCAGTCCCTCATAACTGTTAAATAGGAGGAAGGCGGCGAGCGACGCTACCATCCTTCCCTTGGATTCCGAGTTCCGGCGCATGGTCGATGCCATCACCGCCGTAATCCTCTCCAGCATCGGCCTGGATTCCATTCCCGCCATGGCAGGTGGTCTGGATTTCCTGGATTCGCTGTGGCTCAACGACACTGGGATCAAATACCCCCCCCGCTCGCTGCTTCCGCCCGATCCGGTCCCATTCCCCTCCGAACCAGCTTCCATCGGCGCAAGGATGCCTTGAGGCTGTAATCGCCCAGGTTCGGGTAACGAACCACGGGGAGGGACGGCAACTGGGGATCGAGAACGGGAATCCGTGGTCATTTCCGGCCGGAATGGCCACGATCGGGCTTCCCCTGGTGCCCTGCGCCGGTTAATTTAGGACAATGACAAATATGAGACCCCCTCCGTTCGGCCCGGAAACCATGGAACTCATCGAAAAGCTGATGGATTCGGCCAAGGTCGGATCCGATGGATTGCAACGCGATCTGCTGGGGGAAATGATCCGCGCGGCCCTGCAATTGGGATGCGACGGGGCCGGAACCGGCGAGATCAAGTTGATGAGCCGGAGCTTCCGCGAATTGCGACATGCCCTGAACGTCTTCCGGCCCTATGCGGGCCGTAGGAAGATTTCCGTCTTTGGATCGGCCCGGACTCCCAAGGAGCATCCCGATTACGCTTGCGCCAGGGACTTTTGCGCCACCTTGGCCGGCCGCGGTTGGATGACCATCACCGGAGCCGGTCCCGGGGTCATGGCTGCGGGCAACGAGGGGGCCGGACCGGGAAACTCGTTTGGGCTCTCCATAAGGTTGCCCTGGGAAACGAATGAAAACGAATTCCTGCGCGGGGATCCCAAGCTGGTCTACTTCCGATATTTCTTCACGCGCAAGCTCATGTTCGCGATGGGCGCCGACGCCATGGCGGTCTTCCCCGGCGGCTTCGGCACCATGGACGAGTGTTTCGAACTGCTGACCCTGATGCAGACCGGCAAGTCGGGGCTGATACCCGTCGTGCTCATTTCGCCCCCGGGCAGCGATTACTGGAATGCCTTCCAGACTTATCTGAAGCATCATTTCGTTGCAAACGGCTGGATCGACGAACAGGACCTATCCCTTTTCAGGGTCTTCTCCGATGTGGAGGCTGCGGCGGCCCACGTGGAGCATTTCTACCATAACTACCACGGCTCCCGGTTTGTCGGCGACCACTTCGTGATCCGGATGCGCAGGCTTATGTCCGAGGCCGAGCTGTCGGAGCTGAATTTCATCTTCGGATCTTTGTGCGTGGAAGGGGCAATTGAGCAGGGCGGGAGCCTCCCGGGCGAGGACGAGTTGCTGGAGCTGCCCCGGCTTTTCTTCCACTTTAATCGTAGGCATTACAGCGTACTGAGGATGCTCATAGACATGCTCAATGATTTCGATTGAGATTTCCGGGAGGCCCAACACGATTATGCCTTGGATTATCTTCCCGCAACCGAATACGATTACCTGACCGGAGGAACATCGAACAGCACAGCCTTCGTGTCAGGTTTGGCTTCTTTACTGCTTGCCCAGGATCCATCCCGTACTGTGGCATTGTTGCGGTCCATCATCCAGGAAACCGCGGATGACCAAATGGGCAAGCCCACCGAGGATACGCCGGGTTGAGACCGCCACCATGGTCGTGGCTTAGTGCGTGGCAGAACTTACGACAGGACCGGGGTGCTTTTTCCGACTTCTTTATCCGTAGGGGGGTCGGTCAGGAACCGGGCCGGTTGACCAGGCTTTGGGATATGCGAGGAAAAGACCTCGGCCGCCAGCATTATGCGAATGACCGGGGCCGGCGGTCTCCAGTGCTTGGGCCCGGCCGGGATGGGACTGGGGATCAACCACACCGAGGCGTTAATAATTTGCACCTTCTGAGGCCGCCTGTTCCGCGCTACAGAAGTCTAGTCACGTAATTAACGCTCCTCTATGGTCCCCTAGTACGAGGGTGCATTTCAGTGATACTATGGTCGCCTGGTATAGGCACATCATCCCGAAGGTCCGTTCCTTCGCCCCATTTCAGGTGAGCTAAGCGGACAGTTTGACCTGAGCCAAGGGGGGTGATCACCAACTACCTCCACACTTATGACTTTAGTGCCGAAGAGGTTAAGCCTAAGGTAACCTAGCTGTTTCATTGGGCTTTATTAATAAAGAATTTTGTGGGAATCTTCCCAACGCATCAATGCTAATGTCGGAGCTTATAGTCCAGCGCAACAGGTTATCCGCCTGAATGGATAAACTTCTAGCAGATCGAGGTATACGCGCGGCTGGAGCTAATTGTATCAACGAAGTTAAATCTTCCGTGAATCCAGTGGCATAAAACATATAGGTTTCTTCGGGTACCAAATTGGTTACTTTAAGGGTGGTGGCGCCATTTGGATATAAAGTTTGGCGTACGCCATTCCATCCTATCACTTCGACTTTAGTAGTTCCCCTCGGTATTGCGTTTAAGACAAACTCGATACCTGGTCGTGAAGTCCATTCTTTCAGGTTTTGCCATACCCAAAGCTTGCGTCCCTTTCCACCTAGTATATACACTCCGGTTCCTTTTGGATCGAGGGATATCCAAACCATGTCCTTTGAAATCTGAAGTACCTGATTGACCACTTTAGCCCGTGCGGTAGGGTAAACGCCAGGCTGCATAGCAAGGCCATACTCGGAGTCATCGGTACCATTGAATAAATTCCAAATAAAAGCGTAGACTGTAGCGGGCGTGTGACCGTCTTTTTTAACCACACCGATATTATCCCAAATTCCGGTGAGCAATCCTTTTGCGGCCTGGTCCTCATTGATTAGGCGATTTTTAAAATTGAACTCGGTGGTATAGAATTTCAAATCTGCGGTGATGCCGTTATGTGCTTTTATTGAATCAAAATTCGCTTGCGCAGAGGAAGCATACATGCCGTGCATCTGAGCATATTCCACGTCATAATAGGTGTGCAGGTCAATGCCATCTAATATGCCTTGATTCCAGAGCGGAGCAAGCAGGGGTGCAAAACCATCTAAAGTCCAATCTTTATGAGCATTGGCGGACATGAATCCGCCCGGATGAACCTGCAAAGATTTATCGACACTATGAACGCCTTCGCCTAATCCTTTTAACGCCTCTACATAATGCGCCTTGTTAAGCCCCGGCTGTAAATCAGGTTCATTACAGGCTGAATAGACCGTGATTCCGACTCCTGCCACCCCTTTCATTTTCCAGAACTCACCATTGGGACGAAATCGAGTCGCGAATGCCTTGCCAATATCAAACCACTTTTGCTTTCCACCAAAATCACCATGCACTTGAACGTAGTGCTCAAACAGAATCATGGGGATAACGCCATGCTGATAGGAGTTCCAAACCACGTCATCAAGCATATTGGGTGTGGCTTTTCCGTTTTGGTAAAAATTGTCAAATGTAAGGCGACATTGGCCTGCACCTAATTTTTGCAATACCTGAAATTGTGTGTTCCTAGCATCTGGGTAAAAGTTTCCACCGCCAAACAGGGTGTTGACACGTACTGGCCGCAGTAATGGAGTAGGTGCAGTAGATTGAGCGATGGCTTGCCCAATTATGCAAAGGCTGGCGAATGTTACACCGAAAGTGCGGTATTTAATCATGTGGCCGTTCTCCCTGATTTTGCAAAATTCCATTTTGCCCGCTAGTGGAGCGATAACTTTGCAGCGTTCCCAACGAGGAACCTGTATTGCTTCCCTTGGAGGCGATCAGGGTTGCTGCAAATAAAAGAATTCTTGACATTTCAACTTTCAGAAAAAAAATTGATAAAGCAAATTCAGAAAGCTTCGTTAGGCATCTTAACCCAAATCGACAAAATAATGTGGATGATTTATTCTCAGGAAATGGGAAGATTTTTCATTATAAGGTAGGGGGTTGGGAAGAGGATGAATGGCTGGATTGGAGTAAGGGACCCGCACAGAAAAACATCGCGGAAAATCCACATGCCAATATTAGGGTTTCGGCGTATTATCCTAGATTGCGTCCTCAAAAAAGTCAATCTTCCCAATTAATCCTGCGCCACGGACTTTATCCTCTTCATAGTGGGAAAAGGTCGCTCCCCTTGCGACACACTCATATACGTCACCATTGTATCCACTGGTAAGAGTATCTCCTTCGCAGTCATGCCATCTGCCACTACCGTTATGGGGCTCAAGCAAAGCATCAAAATGCGGGTTTGGAAACGTCCGATGCCCGGAATGTCCTGCTGCTTTTCATGGACCTGTTCGAGAACCTCCAGCTTGGAAATTGTCGTTCCGATACTATTTCCGCTTTCAACCTGTCGCCGTTGAAAAGCCCATTCTTTTCATCGGAACCTTGGACGCCTTGCTGCTTCATTTGGCAATGGGGTACGCCCCCTTCGACCAGAATCTGTTGGGAAGGGGACCGGTGTCCCTGGGGACTTGGGCCTTGCGGGTGCTCTTGGCGCTGGTCATCCTGGTGGTGATGGACATCCACAAATGGATTTGGAGGCGCTATCGGGCATGACCCGCTGATTGCCTGCGCGACAAAAGCTAACTTGGGGAATTCACCCGGAGGATGCCGAATTGCGGAGTAGGCGGAATATCCTGTTCGTATCTATCGTGGCCGCTCTGGCCTTGGGTGCGGCGGCTTATCGCTTCTTCCCGCTCCGGCACGAAATCCCCAATCTCGCCGTTCTCACGACTTGGCTGGAGGACCTAGGCCCCTGGGGGCCGTTCTATTGGATCTTGATCGTGATCGCCGCCGTTGTCTTGCTCTTGCCGATTCCTATGATCGCGGTATTGTCCGGTTTTCTGTTCGGACCCTTCGCCGGACCCCTCTATAGCCTGGCCGGGATGGAAGCGGGCTGCACCATCGCTTTTCTCCTGGGGCGCTTTTTCCTGTCCGGCAAGGCGGGCGCGTGGTTGGAGAAGAATCCCAGGCTGAAGAATCTGAATCGGGGCCTGGGAGGCCAGGGTTGGGCGTTCATCCTTTCGACCCGCCTGTTGCCTGGATTCCCCGTCAAAATCTCCAACTACGCATTCGGCGGACTGGGATATCCGCTAGGGCATTTCATGGTGGGCAATCTACTGGGCTTGATTCCCTACCAAATCGCCGGTGCCTTGGCCGGGTCCCTGCTTTCCGATATTTCGGAGCCGGGCAGCATGGCTAAAATGGCGCGCGAGCCCTTGAACCTCGCTGTATCCGTGACCGGTTTGATTGCGGCCATCATCCTTTTGGTGTACTGCGTGCGGCGTGCGGTCCGGAGCATGAGAGATGCCCCGTAACTTTCATGGATTTCCTCAAGCATGCCGATGGCTTCGTCCATGAGTAGATCCGAAACGGGTTTTCTCAACAACATGGCCTGTCCCATTACAATTTCCCGGGCGTCGTCATCGACTTCGGCGACCCCCATTCCCTGAGGGGTTTCACCGGGGGAGTCGCGAACCGACCAAGGAGAACGAGAATGCCCCCAGCAACGCCCCCGCCAGGGTGAAGAACGCGAAGAGTTCGCCCGTTCCGATCTGCGCGTAGATGGGCCCGGGGCAGGTCCCGGCGATGAACCACCCTACGCCGAAGATGAATCCGCCGAACAGCTTTCCCTTGTCGGCCGTCTTTTTCGGGATTTCGGGAACCGCGCCATCCAAGGTTTGGACCGAGGATTTCCGGATCAGGAACAAGGATAGCATGGCCGTGGCGACTGCCGACCCGATGATGAGGTAGAGATCCGGTTCCCGGAAGTAAAACATGTCCCGGATCTTGAACCAGGAAATGACTTCCGCCTTTGTCAGCACCACTCCGAAGAAGGTGCCCATGAACAGTATTTTCAAATGGAATATTTTCATTTCGGCCTAACCCAGTAACATGGTGATACCGGCGGCGGCAAGGCCCCCGGCGAAGAATCCGATGACGGCCAATAGGCTCGCCCATTGCAATGAAGCCAGCCCGGTGATGGCGTGTCCCGAGGTGCATCCCTCTGCATAGCGGCTCCCGAATCCCACCAGGAATCCTCCGGCCCCAAGTATGGCCGCCCCGGACAGGGAGTGGTAGGACTCGGGCAGGAAAGCCGTCTGCTCCAGGGACAGGAAATGGGAGGCGACGAATCCGCCTAGGACCAGTCCTAAAGCGAATACCATTTTCCAGTGCTCCTTGAAGTATGACGATTGCCGGGTCAAGACCTTCCTGTCGCGTGCGAAGAGGGTGGTGCAAAAATCCTGGAAGCTGCTGGATATCCCCATGGCCTTTCCCGTCAAGAGGAGAAGCATCGGCACGGTCAACCCGATCAAGGGACCGGAAACGTACCATGGCCAGGGATTGAGTACGGCTTCAAACAATTTCCACCTCCCCTACCTTCGGACGGCGCAAAGCGAAGCCTCGATCGGAATACTTCCGGAGGCCTCCGGTGACGTCGCGGACATCGGTGTATCCCATCTTACGGAGCAGGCTCACGGCGATTCCGGATCGGTATCCGCTCGCGCAGTGGACGAGGATGGGAGAGTCTTTAGCCAATCCGCCTTCCCATTCCCGCACTTGGGTCAAGGGAACGGAGAGGGTCCCCGGAATGTATTCGGTCCCCCTTTCCCTGGGCGATCGGATGTCCAGGACCGTCGGGGCGTCGGGCCCGTCCATGGCGCTCCGCATTTCTTCGGGTTCGGCCCGCAAGTAAGACTGAACCCGCCTTCCTTCGCGCTTCCATGTCTCGAAGCCTCCGTCCAGGTAGCCCAGAACTTCATCGAATCCCACCCGGGCGCACCGCACCGCCGCTTCTTCCTCCCGGCCCGGTTCCGCTATCAGTACGAGGCGGTTGTGCTTGGGAACCAAGGATCCCACCCAGTTCGCGAATTGCCCATCGAGGCCGATTTCCACCGCGCCCGGAATTGATCCCCTCGAATAGTCGTCGGGACCGCGCGTATCCAGGAGGATGGCACCCCCCGCCATCGCTTCGGCCAGTTCCTGAGAGCCCATGGGCTTCATGGCTGCGAGGACGTTTTCCAGCCGCTCGGGCCCTTCCCGGTTAAGGCGCGCGTCCTCACTGAAATACGCCGGAGCCTCGGGCTGGTCCTCGGTGATGAGGGTGATGAATTCCTCCCGGGTCATGGGCTGCATGGCGTAGTTGGAGCGCTTCTGCTCGGCCAGGGTCGTGAATTCCGCGTCGCCCAGGTTTCGTCCACATGCTGATCCGGCACCGTGGGCGGGATAGACTTCCGTATCGTCGGGTAACGTGAGAATCTTTTCCCGCAAGGTGTCATACATCTGGGACGCCAGGATATCTGCGGGCATGGCCGATCCTAGCAGATCGGGCCGGCCCACGTCGCCCACGAAAACCGTGTCCCCGGAAAACAGTTTCATCGGCTTCCCGGACTCCGAAAGGTCCCGGACCAGGTAGCAGACGCTTTCCGGCGTGTGCCCGGGAGTTTCCAACACCTTGATCTCCACGTTTTTTCCCAGCCTCAGGATGTCCCCATCCTTGACGGGTTGGTGGGGCATCTTCGCCCGGGCCTTCGCGCCGAAGACGATGGTGGAACCGTTCTTGGACGCCAGGTCCACGTGGCCGGAAACGAAGTCGGCGTGGATGTGGGTTTCCAGAACGTATTTCAACCGGTAAGGGCCTTGCTTGAGCATTTCCTCATAGAGATCCGTGTCCCGTTGGGGGTCGATGACCGCCGCTTCACCGGATTCCTGATCGGCCAGGAAATACGATCCGTGGGACAGACATTTCAGGTAGAACTTCTTCATTATCATGATACGCTCCTTAGGAAAAATTCATGGCCGAGGATGGAAATCGCCACGACCAAGGTGAACCAGCCGAAGGCCCGCCTCAGGCTTTGGCCCCGTATATATCTGCCCAGAAAACTTCCCGCCACCACCCCCAAGACAGAAAGCCCGGTGAACCCCAGAAGAAAAGGCCAACGGATATCCGATAATAGGCTGAGGTCCGTAAGGAATCCCACCAGGGATTGGGCGAAAATGAGGGTGAGTGAAGTGCCGATGGCCGTTTCCATGGAGAGATGTCCCGACAGGACCATCACGGGCACGATCAAGAAGCCGCCCCCCGCACCGACGAATCCGGTTATGGTTCCAACCAGAAGCCCTTCGATACCGATCAGGGACCTATTACGGCCTGTCGACGCGGTGGGTTCATCCCCGTTCGCGCAAAGGGCGCCGGCCTTGGAATGGAACAACATGGAAAGGGCCGCGGCCAACATGACCAGGCCGAAAACGCCCATGATGAGTGAGCCACGGGACAACGGCGGGCCCCAGGGCATTTCGAAGGCTTCCGGAAGTGCATGGACCACGTATTTCCGCACCAGAAACACGGCGATGAGGGAGGGCACGGCGAACAGGAGAGTGGCCCGAAAATCTACCTTACCTGCTCGCAACCGTGTGGACAGTCCGATCAGGCTGGTTACGCCCACGATGAACAGAGAGTATGCCGTCGCCGGGACAGGATCCATGCTGAAAAGGTACACCAGGACCGGAACGGACAGGATGGAGCCGCCGCTGCCCATGATGCCGAGACACAATCCGATGACCAAGGCCATGCCGAATCCGAAAAGAGGAATCATCGCGCCGTTACCAGGAGACCCAACGCAGCCCCGTACAGGGTGGTGATCAAAGGATTTGAGGTCAAAGGGCAGGCGCCGGTCGAACAGCCTACGAGTTTGTAATAGGCAAATCCCGCTACTCCCCCCAGCGCAATGCCCAAGATAATCCTGAAGGTCGTTCCGAGAATCATTTCGAATTCCTTTCCTTGCCCTTGGACTTTTCGGGAGCAGGGCAGTAAATCTGTTGCAGTGTCTTTACCAGGCGGAATATTTCCGGCGAGGCTGCTCCATAGAAAACCTGTTTTCCCTGCTTGCGGGATTTCAGGATTCCGGCCGCCTTGAGGCGGGCCAGGTGCTGGGAAACGTTGCTCTGGGTGGTTCCCAGGAACGCTTCCATTTCCTGTACGGATTTTTCGCCCTCACCGATAAAGCAGACGGCGAGCAGCCGGGTTTCATGGGCGAGAGCCTTCAGGGTTTCCGCAGCCTCAAGGGCCTTGGGAATAAGAAGGCTGAGTTCGTTGGGTATCATATAATCATATAGTAATATGATTATATGAAAAAGTCAACCCCAGATTCCCCCCGGTCCGAACCCCAAACCAACCTCAACCACTTGTCCCATGCGCCAAGATGGCATTCGCACCGGCATTTTGGCAGGCCGCCTTTTCCAATTCGACCTAGCGCCCGATATCGGCCATGAAGGCATTGGCATAGGTCTTGCAATCCCTATCGGGCATTCCGAATGGAATGGATAGAAACCGAAATCCGGAACAGGAGCCAACGATGAGCATCGCCATGAACAGCACCCTCCGCGAAATCCTGCGAAGCAGGCCCTTGGCCATCAGGGTCCTGGAAGGGGATTCCGGCCACAAATGCTGGTACAGGAATTAAATTATTTCCGGGATGAATTCATCAGGCACATGGATGAGGAGAAACACAAGCCCGAAAAAGAATTCAAGCGTCTGATCACGTCCATCCGGGAAAAGCTCCGGAACCAGATGCTGAAAGGGCCCGTGGCGGAATTGACGGTCAAGGTGACGGGCGCCCTTGAATCCTTCGATGCCAAGCTGGTAGATCACGCGGATCTGGAAACGAACGTCCTTTTTCCCTCTGCCGGCCGTCTGGAGCAGGAACTTTACCATAGCGCCGCCCATTCTTGAGGACCGTAAAATCATGTCTCCAGCTGGGGGACGATGATCGTCTCCTCCGTGCTGTCGACGGTGGCTTCGAACACCGCGACCACGGCGGCCTTGATACCGTTGGTCCTGAGCGTTTGCATCACCGCTGGCATTCCCGCCTCCAGACTTCTGATGCCCATGGCCTTCGCTTCCGGGTTCGGGGGGATCAGTGCCCTGATCGGGACGCCGCCCAATGTGATCGTCTCCGAAGCCTTGCGGGAGGGCGGTTTCCGGCCATTCGGCTTTTTTGAATTCGCCTGGGTGGGCATCCCCATGGCCTTCGCGGGAATGCTTTATATGGACCTGATCGGAAGGCGCCTGCTTCCCTCGTCTCTGGTGTCGGTTCCGGCAAACCGGCTTCCGGACGTGCAACCTGAGTCCAAACCCAGGCCGAGGCAGATGTGGGTTTGCGGGTCCATCCTCCTGATCGTGGTGGCCGTGATGGCCCTGAACCTGAAAGAAGTTCCCCTGGAATTCGTGGCGGTGGGCGGCGCCGTAGCATGCGTCCTCACCGGCTGCATCGGAAGGAAGGAGGCGGTCGAGAGCATCGAATGGGAGACCTTGATTCTGTTCGGCAGCATGTTCGCCATCGCCGTGGCCATGGATAAGAGCGGCGCGAGCAAAATGATTGCGGGAGGAATGATGCGGGTGGCCGGGCCGGAGTCAAGCGGCTACTTGGTGGTGGGTGGGGTTCTGATCGTGAACATGTTCATGGGCCTTTTCCTGTCCAATACGGTCTGTGCCGTATTCCTGGCGCCTATCGGACTTTCCCTCGCTGCCGGCATCGGAGCCAATCCGCATGCGATTCTCATGACCATTGCCG
>JALYSE010000093.1 GCA_030854955.1 Fibrobacterota bacterium
CTTCTGCATCGACTCCACCACTCCGCTACGGTCCAAGGTATGGAAAACATCCAAGCGCTGCATCTCGGCGATGAATTGCTGGGTCATGGCCACGCCGTCCGTTTGGGAAATGCCTTCCCCCGTGAAATCGAACACCACCACAGCCGGAACCAGGGCTTTGCCGCCCTTCTGGTTCTGATAGGTCTTGCGGATTTTCTTGAAGCGGGCCAGGATGCTGTTGCTCGCATAGGTATCGTGGATAGATGCGAAAGGGTCCAGATCCAGCAGGCGGGTGAAATACCGGTCCCCCAGGTCCTTCCGCTTGGCGCTGGAACTGTATAGGACTCCCAGGTTTTTCAGAATGTAGACGCTGTCCGGATAGGTCAGATCCGCCGACCCGAGATAGCTCTCCAAGGCCTTCTGGGCCCTTCCAACCTCGCCTTCGATGAGATACTTCTCGACAACGTTCCGGTTCACCACTTGGCCGAAGCCGGTGGAAGCGGAGAGCAGAAAAGCGAAGGCCAACGCTCGTTTGAAAAGAAAAGGGCTTCTTTTACCCATCATCACCCCAGCATAATAGGTAGCTCATGATTGACAACTTATCAATGAAAATGGCGCTCGGAATGCTAGCCCTCACGCCGGGCTCATGGGCGTATCCAATTCCGCAGCCGCCTGGGCGTGGGCCTCGGCGCCCCTCGCCAACACGTTCTGCTTCACCTTCTCCGGCGACAGTTCGAAGAGCTCGAAACACAAGGCGTAGAGGTCCAATGCGCCGATGGAGGTCGGCGCGTATTCGAAAATGCTCAACCCTTCCCGCGCCGCTTCCGCCAGTTGGATGGTTTGGCGCACCTTTTGCCGTGCGATCCGGCCGGGAAACTCCTCGTTGATTTCCTTGAGGATGTTCTGATGCAACTGGGTATTGGCCCGGTACATGTTGACCACGATCTTGAACAATTGCGCCGTGGCCGTCATCTTGTCCAGCATGGGGATGAGGTCCTGCAGGCCTTGCAATGCGTAGGGTTCCGCCTGGATGGGAACAATCACGCCTTCCACGGCGAAGAGGACCATGCGCGTGAGCCAATTGACAATGGGCGGGCAATCCACCAGGATGAAATCGTAATCGGGAGCCAGTTCTTGAAGGATGAGTTTGAAGCGCGCCGGTTCGCGGATGAGTCGGGGATCGAGGATGGGCAAATCATCCAAACTGGTGCTGCCTGCCAGAAGATCGAGGTTTTCATAACCGGTGGTCAGGATTGCTTCGTGAGGGGCGCAGCGCTTGAGCAGCACGTGAGATATATCGGGAAACCCTGCGGGCACTGCGCTGCCCGGATTGGGCATGTGCTCGGCGGTGCCGGCTCCTTTGAGCAGGTGGCGAGTGAGGTTGGCCTGGCCGTCCATGTCCACCAGCAGGGTGCGAAACCGGGAAAAGGCCAGGGCATGGGCGCAGTTCAAGGAGAAGGTGGTCTTCCCCACTCCGCCTTTTTTCGAAAGGAAGCAAAAGGATTTTGTCATAATGGACGACCTGAAGGGGATAAATTATCAAATGGCCTGGAACACGTCCCATTCGGGGCTTTTGGCCATCATACAATAGTTCCGGGAGGAAAAACAAAGCGCAGTAGGTTCAGTCCTCGACCACGGAAATGGGCACGCCCAGGGCTTGGAATTTCTCGACCACCCGATCATAGCCGCGTTCGATGTAATTGACCCCGGAAATCTCGGTCGTGCCCTTGGCCAAAACGGCGGCAACCAGGTAGGAAAAACCCGCGCGCAGATCCGGGATCTCGATGCTCGCGCCCTTGAGAGTCGTCGGGCCCATGATAATCGCCGAGTGCTTGTGGCCCGAGTTTCGGAAGCGGCAATCCCGGCCGCCCAGGCACTCGCTGTACAATTGGATGCGGGCGCCCATGCGGTTCAGGGTCTCCGCATAGCCAAAGCGGTTCTCGTAAACGGTTTCATGGATAACCGACATGCCCTCGGCCTGGGTCAGCAGGATGACCATGGGCTGCTGCCAATCGGTCATGAGGCCTGGATGCACTCCTGTCTCGACCGCGATGGGCTTGAGCCGGGAATGGACGCCGTTGAACCGGATGCCGTCCTCCGTGGTTTCGAACTCCCCACCCGCCTTGCGCAGCCAGTTGAGAAAGGTGAGCAAATGCAACTGGTCCGCGCCGCGGATGAGCACGTCACCACGGGTGGCGATGGCCGATACCGCGAAAGAAGCCGCTTCGATGCGGTCGTTGATGACCCTGTGGGTGGCGGGATGCAGTTCGTCCACGCCCTGGATGATCCAAGTGCGATCGGTCTCCTGGGTGATGATGGCACCCATGGACTGGAGAAAGAGGGCCAGGTCCACGATTTCCGGTTCGATGGCCGCATTGCGGATTTCGGTGGTGCCCTTAGCCGTGGCCGCAGCCATCATGATGTTCTCGGTCGCACCAACGCTGGGGAAAGGCAGGGTGATGCGCGCGCCCGTCAGGCGTTTCGCCTTGAAATGATAGGCGCCGTTCTCGTAGGCGATATCCGCGCCCAGGCTGCGCAGACCGTCCAAGTGGAAGTCCACCGGCCTCGGACCGATGTCGCATCCGCCCATCATCGGGATTTCCGCCTTGCCGAACCGGTGCAGCAGCACGCCGGCCAAGAGGATGGGGATGCGGTTGAGACCGGAATACTCCTGGGGCACCACTTGCGTGGAGAGATTGGCGGCATCGATCTCGAGGATGCCTTCCTCTTTCGAATGCGTCACGACGCAGCCGATAGAAGAGAGAATTTGCTTGGTGATTTCCACGTCCCCGATTTCGGGGACGTTTTGGAGGACGGATCTCCCCGGAGCCAACAGGGCCGCCACCATCTGCTTGGTGACCGCGTTCTTGGCGCCCCGGATGCGGATCTCCCCTTTAAGGTAGCGACCGCCCTCGATGATGAACTTTTTGGCCATGGCTCAAATGTACAAACTGGGCCGCAAAAACCTGCGGAAACCGGGCCGGGAAGAGCCGTTTAAGGTGCGGGAATCCTTGCCGTCTCAAGCGGCCGGCTTCTATACTAACGTATATGGAATCGTCATCATCCGTCGCAGGCGCGGCCCAAGCCCCGGTCAGCCTGACCATGCTCAAAAAATCCCAAGACCTTATGAAGCAGCAAAGCGCCCAATTGCTGGATGCGCTTCCCGAGCCCACGCGCGCGCCCAGTCCTCCTGGCGTTGGCGGCGCCCTCGATCTCCTCGCTTAAGCCTTTCCCTTCCTTCGCAACCATGTCGCTACTATGGGGACGGCTCGCATCGGTTCCAGCGGCCCCGGATGTGCAAGGCCCTCTCCGCCACGGCCACGCACCAAATTCCCAGCAAGGGAAGAAGAGGGAACACCTGCCGAGGTATGGCGCAAACCAGGGACATGCCTCCCAAGGAAACCAGGGCGAAGACCAGGCAGGCATGGATGGGCGCCGGCACCCGCCGCCGGCCCAGCCATCCTGGGACAGCCAGCAGCAGCAGCAAGGTAAACGGTAGCGCATATACGAAGGCCCGGTTACCCGTGGCCAGGGCCGCTTGCGAACCGGGGTAATGGGTGTTCGGAAAGCCGAACACCATCCGGTTCACGTTGGCGCGCCAGTTGGATACGCATTTTCCGGGATGCTCCCGGCAATGGCGGATCGCCTGTCTTTTGAAAACGTCATCCTGGGCCACCCAGTCCAGTTTCAAGGTCTCGCGGATGAAGCCAGCATGGATCCCAAAATATTCCGGGTATTTCAGCACGGCCTCAAAATTGATCCAATCCCCGAGGTATTCCTTCTCCGGCAACGACATGTAATAAAGCTGAAAGCCTCCGGAATTCCCCCATAAATTAGCTTTGCCGGCATGCGACCAGGTATAGGCAAGCCAGGGAGCGCATAGTAGAAGTCCCAAGCCGCATGCCGCCGCCGCCATCTTGCCCACGCGCGCTGCCTCCAGGGACGCCTCGCCCTTGTCGGCGCCATCCCCGGTCCCCTTGCGTGCCCGGAGCCAGATGTACAGCCATGCGCCCAACGCCAAGGCCAAGGAAGCCTCGAGCACGTATCCGAAGAAGACCTTGACCAGGGCCAGGTAACCCAGGTGGAACCCCGTCAGGACCGTATGGAGCCGCGAACCTTCGCCGCCCCGCGACGCCCGGCAGAAATGCCAGGCTCCCCCGCAGACGAGGAACACGGAAAGGGACTCGGTCATGATCATGCCGAGGAGGGGACCGTGTAGGAATAGGACCGCGCCCATGGCGTATGCGTAGGCCAGGCTTCGCGTTCCTACCCCCGCCCATCTCAGCACGCCCTGGAAATGAGCCACCGCCAGATACAGGAAAACCGCATTAAGAAATCGGGCGATGGCCAACGGAATCCCCAGCTTCAGGAAAGGCGCAAGCAATAGGGGATAACCCGGCCCGTTCCAGAACATCAGGGTATCCGGACCTGCGAAATAGCCCTCGAGTATATGGCGGGCGTTGAGGAGATACCGCCATCCGTCGCCCTCGAAGTCGCCCTTGGCCTGGACCAGGGCCATGACGGCGAAGAAACCCAACAGGGGAAGCAACTTCAGGGGTTCGCCCCAATGGTTCCTGACGCCGATTCCGGAGAGGTTGGCCTGCGATCCGGGAATTCGGTTTGTTTGAGTCTTTTCCATGGGATTCGGGTTAATCTTCCAATTTCTGGACAAGCCATGTCCACGGCTTGGACGGTGATAACGGTTAAGGACCCTCACGATTCCGACAATCATCCCACATCCCTTCCGAAAACGCCCTATTCCGGACGGAATGCGATTGGCCCGCCTTTTGATTTGGATCCCCTTAAACAACACCGACAGGAAAACTCGATGAAACCACTACTTGCCTTGGCGACCCTCCCCTTCCTCCTCTCCTCCTGCATGGTCCTCGACCTTGGCTGGGAAGAGGGTAACGGCGTTGCGGCTACTGAAATACGCAGCCTTCCCTCCTTCTCCCGCGTGCGCTTGGACGCTCCCGTTCACGTGGTCATCAAGACCGGACCTACCTATCAGGCCTATGTGACCTCGGATGCGAACCTGACGACCGCCTTCCAGACTGACGCCTTCGCGGGTACGCTCACCATCGGGATGACATCCGGAATAAGCCCAACCATCGAACCGGAAATCGTCATCGTGATGCCGGATTTACGCGGGCTGACCCACAACGGTAACGGACTGGTGGAAATCGAAGAGGATGGGGATTTTCCAGACGTAAGCTTGACGATGAACGGCGGCGGAGAAATCTTCTTTTCAGGCACTGCAACGACCCTCAAGGCCAATGTGAACGGTTCGGGCGTCATCACCTTGGAAGGATATGCCTCCCTGCTGGTAGCGGATCTCCGCGGCGACGGTAGGATTCATGCCGAGAACCTATTGGCCGGAGATGCGGATGTGGATTTGAGCGGATCAGGCGCCGTATTTCTGGATCTCGATTATCAATCCCAGCTGGACCTGATCCTGACCGGATCCGGAACGGTGGAGTGGTGGGGCGCCCCCTCAAAGCTTAATTACAGCCTGCTGGGAACGGGCAAGGTGGTGGAACATCGCGGTCTGCCCAAGAAATCGGCTGCGGCCAAGACCTCGGTGACCGCGCCATCGGGAGCAGCGGCGAAAGCCGGAGCGATCTCCGGAAGCTATGAGAGCGTGCCGACCGTGCCCAAAAAGACCATCAAGTTCTCCGCAGCAACGAAAAGGTAGCCTTAGGTCAAACCCTCCGGCCTTGTCCAGGCCTTACGCGCCCTTCGAACAACGGAGGGCGCTTCTCGTTTCCTTAAGCCGGTCAGCCCTTGTCTTTGCCTTTCTTGAAGGCTTTGGCGAAGAGCTTATGATCGGCCAGGTAACGGTTGGCTTCCAGCACCTGGTTGTCGTTCTTCAATTCGAAAGTCGTACGGGCATCCTCTCCCAGGGCGGCGCCCAGGAGTTCGGCCTTAAGCTGGTAGGAAATGAAGTCCACGTTCTTTTCGAATTCCTTTTCCGCTTCGGCGCGCAGCACGCCTTCGAGCGCGCTGGCAGCATTCTCGACCTCGATCTTGTCTTTGTTCCCCGGCAGGGTATCCCCGCGCTCGATGCGCTCCTTCTTCACGATGTCCCGGAAGTTGTCCAGGGCGATGATGGAAGCGCTCTTGAATTTTGTGAAGGATGTGTCGGAATAGACGAACTTCCTGAAGTCTTCCAGGACATCCTTGGTCACCACGAAGTCCGGGGTGATCTTGGTCTTCTTGGCAATATCATGGCGCTTCTTGATCACGTAATTGAAGAACATGGTCTTGCGCAGCAATTCCTGGGAAAAGCGCGTGTACTTCCGGCCTTGCAGGATGACGTCCGGGGTGATGCCTCCGCCGGCCAATACCTTGCGGCCCGCTTTTGTATAGAAGAAAGCCGTGTCTTTCTTGGTGGTATCCACCGCACCGCCGGGCTTGGTCTTGAATCGGACCGAGTTCTCGGGCTTGTTGATACAGCGGCCTGCGGGGGTATAGTAATAAGCCGTGGTCAGCTTGAGGGTGTTCTGCTGCCCGTCCAGGGGGAGGATGGTCTGCACCGATCCTTTGCCGAAGGAGGTTTCGCCAAGCACGATGCCGCGGTCCCAGTCCTGGATGGCTCCGGCGACGATTTCCGAGGCCGAGGCGGAGTTCTCGTTCACCAGCACCACCATCTTCTTGGTCCAGGTGGGATTGCGACGGCTGTGATATTCCTGATTCTGGGACTTGACCCGACCCTTGGTGTAGACCACCATCTGGTTCTTCTCGAGGAAAAGCTCGGATACGGAGATGGCTTGGTTCAGAAGTCCTCCCGGATTCACGCGCAAATCGATTATCAGGGACGTCATGTTCTTCTTCTTGAGTTCCTGGATCTTGGCTTCCAGGTCTTCCGAGGTCCGCTTGGCGAACTGGGTGATCTTGACATAGCCCACCGAGTCGTTCAGCATGGCCGCATAAGGTACGCTCTCAATCTTGATCACTTCGCGGACAATATTGAATTCCATGGGTTCCAGCATGCCTTCGCGCAGGATCTGGATCTTCACCGGGGAACCGGGCTTGCCGCGCAGCTTTTCCACCGCATCGTCGATGCTGATTCCCTGAGTGCTCATAGTGTCGATGCGGATGATTTTATCGCCGGATTGCAAACCCATGCGATGGGCGGGCGTGCCGGCAAGGGGCGAGACCACGGTGAGAATCTGGTCACGGATGCCGATCTGGATTCCCAGGCCCCCGAACTCGCCTTCGGTATTGACCTTCAGGTCTTCATAGTCCTTGGGAGTGAAATAGGCCGTATGGGGATCGAGAATTTGCCGGATGCCGCTGATGGCCGCATCCACAAGCTCCTCTGATGACACGTCCTCAACGTAGTTCTCGTTGATTTTGGTGACGACCTTGTCCAGCCTGATCAGATCCGAATAAAACTTCTCGCCTCCAGCTTGGACCCGGTTGCTGATGAAGGCGAATCCGGCGATTAGAATGGCGACGGTGGCGTAATAGAATTTGCTTTTTTTCATCTTTATCCTAACGCAAACGGGGGATGCATCCCCCATATCCAAATTTTATCATCTCTAGCGATATATTGCGACCTCGGAAGGTCGGAGCACCGGTCGTTTCAGGGAATGGGCCAGCCGGCCAGAAGCCGAACCGACGGAAAATCGGAATGGCTTGGGGTCGGAATGGATCCATTCCGGTTGCCTCGCGGCGGAATCAAAGGGAATGTACAAATTTCAAAGGTATACACCTTTTTTCGGGTCGAGGGGAATCGGCGGAAGGCAGTAACGAATAAAACGGGAAATCTCAGGAAGTCTTGGACTTTGAATCTGGGAGCAGAGGCAAAAGCGCAGACAGGATGGCATTGTTGACCGCTTGCGGAGACTGTCCCCCGTCAAACACGGTAAACCTGTCCGGATGTTCCTCGGCAATGGCCAGGTAGCCGCGGCGTACCTTTTCGAAAAAAGCGGCGCTTTCGCTTTCCATGCGGTCCGCCGGACGGCCGCCGGATTCGAGACGGGCGCGCATAGAACCCACCGGCAGGTCCAGAAGAAAACTGTGGATGGGCCAGATGTCGCCACAGGCGATGGCGAAAAGGTCCTTGATTGTCGCATGGTCCATTCCCCGCCCATAGCCTTGGTAAGCGAGGGTCGACCACCCGAAGCGATCCGCCAATACCACCTTGTCGGCGGACAGGGCGGGTGCGATCACCGTGGAAACCAATTGGGCGCGGGCTGCGGAAAATAGCAGAAGTTCCGCGGCGGGAACGATGGGGTTTTCCGGGGAGAGGATGAGCTGCCGGATTTTATCGGAAACCGGAGTGCCACCGGGTTCCCGCACAGTCACGACGTCCCGGCCGATTTTCCTGAAATGTTCGGCCAGCATGGCCAGTTGGGTGGACTTGCCGCTTCCATCCACGCCTTCGAAAGAGAAAAAACCAGGTTTACCCTTGGCGATTGCGCTCAAGCCTCGGTTCCGTGGCATTTTTTGAACTTCTTGCCGCTGCCGCAAGGACAAGGATCATTCCGTCCTATGTTCTTCAAGTCGATGGCGGGACCTGCCGGACGGGGTCCGGGCATAGCCATGGGCCTCGCCTGCATGGGACGGGACTGGCCGGCCTGGGGCGCCGCGGGCCGGGCGGGCGCCGCCTGCACATGCACGGCGGGGATCTCGCGGGGTTCGGGAGAATCTTCCCGGCGCTGATCGACAACGCCGCCCTGGGGTTCCCCGGGCATACTGAACTCCAACTGCCGCATGCGGGCCATCTCGATTTCCCGGGCCCTCATTATGGCCTCCTGCTGGCGCCTGAGCGAGTCGGGGTCGATATGGAGTATCCGCTGGGTTACCTCCATGGCGATGCGCTCGAGGGTTCCTGCGAAAGCCGCGAAGCCTTCCTTCTTGTATTCCTGGAGGGGATCCTTCTGGGCATAACCGCGGAAGCGGGTCGCGTCCCGAAGGTGATCCATCGCGTAAAGATGCTCGCGCCACAGGTGATCAATGACGCCCAATAGAACCTGGCGTTCGATCTCGCGCAACTGATCGGCTCCGATGGACGTTTCAATGGCGGCGTACTTGCTCTTGGCCTTTTCGATCACCTGCTCCACCGTGGCATCGGCGCCCTGGTAATGAAGGACGTCGGGCGCAATGGAATAGTCGATATCGAATGCGCGCTTGAGTTCGGCGTAGAGCTTTTCCAAATCCCAGTTCTCGGGATAATTGCCGGCAACGGCATATTGAGAGACGACCTGGTCCACGGCCTCTTCGATGCGGACGTCGATTTCGTCCTTGATCTCTTCGCCGTTGAGGATGCGGCGGCGCAAACCGTACACAACGGTACGTTGCTTGTTCATCACATCGTCGTATTCAAGCAGATGCTTGCGGACTTCGAAATTCTGGCCCTCCACGCGCTTCTGCGCCGTGGCGATGGCCCGGTTCACAAGTGGGTGGCTGATGACTTCGCCTTCTTCCACGCCCAGGCGATCCATGATGCGAGAAATCCGGTCGGATCCGAAGATGCGCATGAGATCGTCTTCCAGGGACAGGTAGAACCGCGATTCGCCCGGATCACCCTGGCGGCCCGAACGGCCACGCAACTGGTTGTCAATACGGCGGCTTTCGTGACGCTCGGTCCCTAGAACGTAAAGGCCTCCCGTTTCAATCACACCTTCGCCCAGCTGAATATCCGTGCCGCGGCCGGCCATATTGGTGGCGATGGTCACCTTGCCCTTGTGTCCGGCCTCTTCGATGATGCCGGCTTCGCGCTGATGGTGCTTGGCGTTGAGGACCTCGTGGGGTACCCCCTCGCGCAGCAGGAACCCGCTCAGCTCCTCGGACTTCTCGATGGATACGGTGCCGACCAGAACGGGCTGGCCTTTGACGTGGCGCTCCTTGATGTCCGCGACAATGGCCTGGATCTTTTCACGGCGGGTCTTATAGATCAGATCATCCTGATCCATGCGGATCATGTTGCGATTGGTGGGAATCATCACCACGCGCAACTTGTAGATCTGCTGAAACTCCGCGGCCTCGGTATCAGCCGTTCCGGTCATGCCCCCCAGCTTCTTGTAGATGCGGAACAGGTTCTGGAAGGTAATGGTGGCCAGGGTCTGGTTTTCCCGCATGATGGGAACGTTTTCCTTGGCTTCGATGGCCTGGTGCAGGCCATCGGAATAGCGGCGACCTTCCATGAGGCGACCGGTGAATTCGTCAACGATGATAACCTGGCGGTTGCGGACCATATAGTCCACGTCCCGCTTGAAAATAACGGTGGCACGCAAGGCCTGTTGGACGTGATGCACCCATTCGACGTTGAGGTCTCCGTAAAGGTTTTCGAGGCCGAGCTTCTCTTCGCAGACATTCACGCCCTCTTCCGTCAGGGAAACGTGCTTTTCCTTTTCGTCCAGGGTGAAGTGCGTGTCCTTCACCAGGTAGCGTACGACTTCATTTGCCTTCTTGTACTTGTCCGTGGACTGTTCGGCCGGACCGGAGATGATAAGCGGCGTGCGGGCCTCGTCCACGAGGATGCTGTCCACTTCGTCGACGATGGCGTAGTTCAACTCGCGCTGCACGCAATCCTCGATATTGTGGGCCATGTTATCGCGTAGGTAGTCGAAACCGAATTCATTGTTGGTGCCGTAGGCGATGTCTGAAGCGTAGTTCTGTTTGCGCTGTTCTTCGTCGAGGCCGTGGACGATGATGCCCACGGACAGTCCCAGGAAGCGGTACACCTTGCCCATGGTCTGCGCGTCGCGGCGGGCCAGGTAATCATTCACGGTCACCACGTGCACGCCTTTGCCTTCCAAGCCGTTCAGGTACACCGGCAGGGTAGCCACCACGGTCTTGCCTTCGCCGGTCTTCATTTCGGCGATCTTGCCTTCATGAAGAACCATGCCGCCGATCAGCTGGACATCGAAGGGACGGTAACGGAAGGGGAAGCGACTTTCGGGATTCAGGGTCCGGATTTCTCCATAGAACGAGGCAGGGAATTGCAGGGAATGATGTTCCATCGGCGCAGGCGAGCCGTCCGGCCCCCCGGCCAAATTTTCCCGGGCTTCCAAGACCAGAGTCCGAGAGGCGGCGCTCAGCTTGGAAAGGTCGAAGTTGAAGTCCGGAATCAGGATATTCAGCATGCCCAAGCGTCGATCGGCCGCTTCACGGCAAACGGCAAAGGCTTCGGGAAGCAGGTCGTCCAGGGTCTGGCCTTCGGCCAGCCGCTTGCGGAACTCCACGGTCTTGCCTGTAAGGTCTGAATCGTCCAGCGCCTCCATGGCGGAACTGAGTAGGTTGATGGCCTCAACCTTGGGTTGCAGGCGTTTGACCTCGCGCTCATGGCTGGTCCCGAAAATCTTGGCTAGAAGGGCATTCAGAATCATGGCGATAAATTAGGAAAAAGGGGGCGGTATTGCATCGAAAACGAAGAGAAGGGTCATCGTTTTCACGGCCAGAAACGAGGCGTTGAGGGTAGAGATAGAGGTTTAGGGTAGTTACTGGGTCTTTTCCCTGGTTTTTTCCAGACCCTAACCCCTAATCCCTAGCCCAATTCTCCATGTGATTTCATCCTGGTAACCCTTCAATCCCGGATTATGGCGACCTTGCCTTTGGTAAGCAGTTTGGATTTACCCGCTGTCAAGGTGTACAGGTAGACCCCGGACCCCACGAGACTTCCTCGGTTGTTTTTGAGATCCCAATCCAAGCTGGTAAACAGCTTTTGCGTGGCCAGGGAACCCGATGCAGTTTCCGAATTATAGACGAGATCGCCCGTCATGGTGTGGACGCGAAGGACCACGTCGTCCCCCAGGGAATAGCCCCGCAAGGAGTTCAGGTTCTTGAAGGTGATGCTTCCCTTGTCGCGGTGCCGGCCGTTTGAGAACCGGAACGGGTTGGGGAACACGTAAAAATCCGCGTCGGAGGTGTTGAACGTGAAGGTGAATATGTCCACGCTGTCCTGTTGACCGTAGAGCCATGCTGGGAACTTGTCGCCGTCGCCGTCCAGGGAAAGCCCGGAGGTGTCCAGAATGCCTCCGGAAAGCCTCACCGTCACGGTATCCAGGGCAGGCAAGCGCGGTCGCACATTGAAAACCAGGGTCGAGTCGTTGTTTTCCAGGGAGAGGAACTGGAAATCATAGGTCTTGTCCGGCCTGTATATGGAGGTGACCCGCACGGCATGGTTTTCCTCAGCCCTGAACGCAGCGAGATTCAGCAGGGTCATGGTATCGGTGCCGGCGGGAGGGGGCCTCGAGAGTTTGCGGTTGAAGCGGATGCGGATCGGGGTCTCCGGGTTCCACCCTTCCTCCCCCTGGGCCGGCCGCGTGGTGACGACCTTAAAATAACTGCTATCGACCCGCGCCTGGAATACCGTGTCGAGAGTCCCGGGAGACACCGCCTGCTTGTTCAGGCGCAGGTCCAGTCCGTTACCGGCCTTGTCGGTAATGCCATTGGAAAGGGCGATGTGTAGTACGTCCCGGTAGATGAAGAAACCCGGAAGGGGCTTCACTTTGAGAGAATCCGATACTCGGTCATAATGCGGGGTGAACACTACCGTGTCCGCCAGGGAATCGGCGGCGAAGGCGGAGATCTTTCCCAGGCCCGCCGGCTTGCGGCGATATTCATAGGTACCGGGGATGATACGGAATCCCGAAGGGTTCTTGAGGGAATCCAGGTAGGAGTAGACCCGCATGACCTTTGTGGGATCAAGGATGCGCACGGTTTCGGAAAAGGCCATGGAAATGGTGGATCGAGCGGGCACCAGCCTGGGCAGACCCGCGGCATTGTACCCTGCCGAAGGCCCGGCGGGACTGGTTCCCGGGACGGCGAGCCTTACTACGGGAAGGTCCCGGTACTCCAGCCGGAAGGGGATTTTAAGGATCGGATTCGCGAAATCGTTGGTCTGCACCAACAAAGTGTCGATGAGCACCGAGTCTCCACGGAGACTGTCGCTGGAAAACCGGAAATTAAACGCGAGCCTGGCATTGGGAGGCAGGGAAATGGTCCTGCCCGCGGTCAGCGCGTTCAGGTTGGTGGCACCGGCGAAACGGACGCTGTCGGGCCTGGGAGGGGTGCCCGTCAGCCATTCCAGTTTCACGTCCAGCCATTTCCGGTCGTTGTTCTTGGTGGCCACCGAAGTGATGACCAGATTGGTGCTGCCGAGACTCTGGATCTCGGCCTTGACCGTGGTATCGCGCACCTCCGCGTCGATGACGAAATCGATATCGCTCACCAGAGATTTCACTGCGGCGGCAAATCCCACCACCCCCAAGGTGTCGAGCACCGGGTATTCAAGCCAAAGCCGCCGTTCCCGGAACGCGCCGGACGCATCGATAACGCGAAGGGTGAGGAATTGCTCCTGGGTGTTGAAGACGCGCGTCAAGGCGGTTCCCTCGGCGGAATCGACCGCCAGATAACAGGCCTGGTTTCCGCGCGCGCAGCCAACGGGCTGCCTCCAGATCTTCCATTTGACGGCTAGGGTGTCCCCGGCCAGGGTGTCCGGATCGGCGACTGCGGCCTGCACCACGGTCATCAGGCCGACCGGAAGGATCAGGCCGGTGTCGGCGGGGAAACTCCTCACCTTGTCGAACGGCCCCGTCTTCCAGGAGGAATCCCTGGATTTATAGGCCCCATGCCAAACTGAGTCCACAGATGGGATCCGGTTGGGCCGCACAGGTATCCTGAAAGTTACCGTGGAGTCCTTGTCCCCCACCTTGGCCACCAGGGTGTCGATCTGGGGATCCAGGGTATCGGGCGAATACCGGAATGTCACCGAATCGATGGTAGGCAGGGTACGGGCGCCCAGGCTTACGGAATTGCGGAACCAGGATGCGTTCACGTTGTTGTCGTTGCCGTCCGTGTAACGGGCCTTGACCTCCAGCGAGTCCCCGGCCTGTACCACGATCAACCCCCCATCCACGGGGGATAGGGTATCGGCTACTCCGCCGGAGGGGCGGTAGACGTTCGAGGAATCTCGGCCCCGGTTGCGGAGAACGGTCAGAGTCTGAGTCGGCACGATATTGCTGTAATTGAAGAGCATGGGAAATGGCTGGCTGCTCCAACCGCCCGGATCCACCGTGGTCAGGGTCAAGGGCAAAGGGTTCAGAACCGTGTCCGGCGGCATCAGGGAGAGGGTGGCAACATAGGTTCCGGGCGAACCCGGCACGGCAATTCCATTCACCGCCTTGAGCAGGAAAGGACCCAGCGAAACGCGAAACTCCAGGCCGTCGGCATCCGCATCGAACGCCGAGCAAACCAGTTTGAGGGAATCCTTGCGCGGCAACAGGGGATAGTCTCCGGCGGGGTTATAGGCGGTCTTGGGGAAACTCCCCGGCTTGATCGAGTCGACCACGGGGAGGGCAGGTTTGACGTTGTATTCGATGTCCAGGCTTCTGAGCTTGGGAGTGAACAGGTTGGTCGTGTTGGGATTGGGAGTCTTGTAGGTGAGCAGATCCACCCGGTACTTGTAAAAACCGCCGGAGGCTTTCAGGGAGCCGCCCATCGAAATGGACTGGAATGCGGATCCCGCGCCGTTGAAGGTATTCGTTTGCGAGATTGCCAGCTTGAGGCGCGTTTTCAGGGTATCCGTCGTGGTGGGACGGAACGGCAAAAATTGAACGGAATCGGTAGCGGGATTGAAGACGAACGCAGGAATGGAGGGATTCTCAACCTTGAACGACCTGCTTACATAAGAAGCGGAGTCGTAATATATGGGGGTGTTGCGCACCAGGGCGACCTTGGCATGGGTGCCGCTATCGTAGGCTGCCAGTACGTTCCCTTTCGCATCCATGGACACATTCGCGGACTTGAACCAATGATAGCGGTTCCAATTGGTGCTCATGCCCGCGAAGCCGATGTTCTCGCTGGCCAGGTCAAGATCGGTCCTTCCCACCAGGGTGATGTTCGCACCCGACTTCTGGACGATCGAGCCCATAAGGCGTCGGGCCCCGTTGGGAGCGCCTGCGCTCGGCCGCTGGAACCAACCCACCACCGTGCGGTCGGCGGTCACGGCCAAGTCGGGGAACAGCGAATAATGGTTGTTGTAGGTAATCATGGCTGCCGCGCCGATGGACCATGCCTGCGGAGCCAGCGGCAAAGCGACTGGGATCGTCCAGATGTTGCTCACCAATCCCGTGACTTCGGCATAAGCGATCAGGAAGTTGCCGCGGGTCAGGGACACGACCGCATAGGGGCGGTAAAGATGTTCGATGGAATCCTTGTAAGCGATACCGGCCCGGATCAGGGTCGGAGGCTGAATCTGGGCGTGAGCGAGATCGAAGGCTACGGCATATAGGGCGGAGTCCTCGCGCCAAAGCACCAGCGAGTTGCCGGAGGAATCCGACGCCACTGCAAAATCCTCGGGAAAAATGGTCCGGTTGTAATCAACCGAAACCTCCGAGGTCCCGGCGGTGATATCCTCCCACCGGACCTGAAACCGATTGGCCGCGAAATTGGTTTCATAGGCCAGAACAGTTTTCGTACCACCCGATCCGGGCACCAGGGCGGAGGACATTTTTCCGAAACCTCCCGTCCCTATGGGAGTGATGTTGTTAGGAACGTAATAGCCGATCTTGGAGTCCTTATGGGTGGTCCTACGGATCGGCCCATTGGGCGTGCCCGAACCCCAGTAGGCGGCAAATTGGTTTCCCTCGGCCCCGAAGCTCAGGTAGGTGGGGGCCGGAGGTCCATTGGAATAGATGAACTGCGTGGAACCCTGGGGGTTGATTTCCTGGCCGGCGATGATCTTGGCCGAGTCGCCGATTGCCGCCGTATCGGGACTGAGGTCGATGTTCCGGATCACGATGTTGGCCCGGGGAGCTTCCTTGCTCGAGGGGGAGGACCCATTGTCATGTGTGGCGCCCTTCCATGACAGGTAGGCTACCTTGAAATTGTACAGCTCGGGAGTCGCGCCTACCGGGGAGGATCCCGCGTCCCCGTTGTTGTATTTGCCGTCGCTCAACTTGATGGTCTTGACCGTCATGTATCGAAAGGATTCCGGAGCCAGCAACAGGGAGTCCCCCCACCCCTCATCCAGCTTGAACCTTTCGCCTGCCACGACGGAACTGTCCGACCTGAAATCAGTGACGGTATGCACCAGGGAAAGCGCGGGGAGGAAAGCGCCCAGAAAGAGCGATACGAAAAGGAACCTGCCCAAGCGCATCACCCGGGGCGGCGATTCGGAAATGAAAAACGGATTCTCATTGTCCAATCTCTTCCTTGAGACTGTTCTCTTGAT
>JALYSE010000302.1 GCA_030854955.1 Fibrobacterota bacterium
GGTCCAACGCATCATGTCCGTTTCCAGGCGATGGTTGCGGCGCGCGGAATAGAGGCGGGGCGCGTTTTCGGAGCGGGCGGGCGGCTGGGATTCGTCCTCCATGCCGATGCCGTCTGCGGCGGAAGACGAGGCCCCCAGGCGTATGGAGATGCCGCCGGCAAGGTTCAGTCGGAACATGAAACCGGAGGCGGGCCGGAAGGCGGCGTTCCCCGCGGCGGACTTGCCGGCCTTGACGGGAGCGGGAAAGGTGACCGGCCGATTCAGCAGAGTGACCATGGTATCGCGCGTTCCCTTGTAGTAGGCGATGAATCCCCGCCACGGCTCCAGGATTTCCGCATGGGCGTATTCGCCGGTCCCGGCGTTCCAGCCATGCAGGCCCTTGGCCTGGGAAAGGTCGTACACGTCCGGAAAGGCGCGCGTTACCGGCCAATAGAGGGTATCCATGGTGGGGTTGGCCACTTGGTTCCAGCCGGGACGCAAGGTCAGCTTGTATGCTCCGGCGCCCCCGCGATTGTTTGTCTGGATGCCCGGGAATTCCAGGGAGGGGAGGGATGCCGACGAGGCCAGCCAGATGGAGGCTCCCGGAAGGAGCGGTTCGTTGAGAGTGATGAAGCGGTAGTTTCCGGCAGCGGCATCATAAGTCGCTCCTTCCAGATCCGTTACCGCGTTGTTCTTTCGAAGCTGGGCCAGGGTCAGGGGAGGGGTGGTGGCAAGGGGGATGGAGACTAGGTCCCAAGGCTCCGCCGCGCTGGTTCCGATGTGGAAGGCCGCCGGGGTGCGGACGGCTTTGGTGAAGCGTTGCGCCAAGGCGTAGCGGGATCCGCCCGCAGGGAAGACGGTCTTGCGGCTATGGTCGTCCGCCGAAAGGCGGATGGTCAGGGGGAGGATGGACCCTTCCGGATTTTTCAGGGATACCGCCAGGACCAAGGTGGCGGTGATTTCACGCCCGGTGAAACCGGCGATTTTGGAATCCGAGCGTTCCAGATCCAGGAGCAGATTGGAAACATTGTCCTGGATGGTAATCACCAGGCGCGTGGAATCCTCGTCAGTGAAGGATTCCGCAGAGTAGGTGATGATGGGTGCCAAGGTGTCGACGGCCAGAAAATAGGTGCCGGGAGCCGATATCTCGGAGGTGTCCTTGCCCGTCATGTATTTCCCCAGGCCCGATGGGAGCATGGCGTAAAGCGAACGGGGCTCGCCCCCGGGTGCGTTGAGGACCACCTTTGGAAAGGCGGCGGAGCCCTGGGGCAGGGAGAGGCGGATGCCGAAAAGGATGTCGCGGAATCCCTTCAGGTTTTTCATGCTGTCCACGGCCACCACCTCAACGTCCACCGGGGACGCGCCCGGCAAGGTGCTGATGAGGCTGTAGTTGTTGGAGAACTCGATGCGCTGGCCGGGACCCAGGACGCGCTTGCCCGGGGAGATGAAGGTGTAGTTCTCGATGCGCATGGGGCTTCGCTGCAGCTTAGCGCCCTGCCCCGCCACGGCCACGGCCTTGAGGGTGGCGCTGGTGTCCAGGCTGAAGGGGTCCTTATAGGGCGGGAGGCCGCGTTCCGGACCGGGAGTGCTGCCGTCCAGGGTGTAATAGATTTCCGCGCCTGCGGCGGAGGAGCTAAGCGTGATGGAGATGAGGGAGCTGTAGTCGCCGCCGCGGTGGGAGGCGAACGGGGTGTCCGGGATGAGCGTATAGGTCTCGGACAGGATGGCGCTGGTATCGCTTCCTTTGATGGCGATGGCTTTGATCACGGCGGAGGAGTCGAGGAGGATGGGGTGGCCCGGATAGACCCGCGAGGAGGAGGTGGGATCGTTGCCGTCCGTGGTGTAATAGAGGGTGGCGGCGGTTTGGGTCCTGGTCCCCAGGGTGATGAGAAGGGTATCGGAAAAGGAACGCCCCTTGGGAGTGGCGTAGGGTGCTTCCTGCCGGCGATTGAATTTCCAGAAGGCCGTATCGCTGTATCGGGAACCGGATATCGCGATGGCCTTGAGGGTGGCGGTTTCACGGAGGATCAGCGAGTCTGTGAACTTGAAAGGCCCCAGGGCGTCCAACAGGTAATAGACGGTTGCCTCCGGTGCCTCCGCGGGAGGGTAGAGTTTGATCACGATGGAGTCGATAAAGGTGCCTCCGCCCGGTTTGGCCATGGGCGGCGGGAGGGTCTCCTTTTCGCCGTGGATGTAAATGTGGGTATGCACCGGGCTGGGCCGGAATCCCGCCTTATACGCGATGGCGCTCACGGTGGTGGTGGTCTTGATCCAGAACGGGGCGAGATAGGGGAGATCCGCGCTGTCCGGATCCGTATCCCCCAGGGAAAAATACATCGCGGCCCCCAGGACAGGCGGGGTCATGGTCACCAGCAGGGAGTCGATGAAAGAGGTTCCTTCGGGGTCGATGACCACTTCCGGGAGTTGGGGCAGCGCCTGCTTGTCGAAAACCCAATGGGTACGGCCGGAGGTGTCCGGACCCAGCACCGCGTAGGCGCGCAGGGTGGTAGAATCCTTCAGGACCAGGCCTGAAGCGTACTCGGAAAAGGGCTGGCCATTGCGGGAATAGAAGACCTTGGCCCCCGTTACGGATGTGATCAACCTGACGATCAGGGAGTCGACAATGGGTAGGGGATCGGGGTTCACGGTGGGAGGCGGAAAGCTTACGCTCAGCTTGGCCGCGGCGGAAGCCACGCTGCCTATGGCATTTGCGATCTTGCAGCTGAAGGCCGCCCCGCTGTCGGCCTTCCTCGCGTCCGCCAGGAAATAGATGGAATCGACGGCACCGGGAATAGCCTTGTCGTTCCGCAGCCATTGGTAGGTCATGGTCAGCTTGCCGGATGCGGAGACTTTGAAGAAGGGGTTTTCGCCCACCATTACGGACGCGTCCTTGGGTTGGACCGCGATGGCCGGAGGGGACATGAAAACCCATCCCGAAGTGCCGCCGGCGTCGATGCTCTGGTAGGCGAAACCTTGGGCTGATGTGGCCCTGGCGTTGGCTAGGGTGGCGAAGCGCGCGATCACGGAATCGGTGGGGGAGGGTGATGCTCCCAATGTCCAGCCTTTGGGCGAGCTGCCCAATCCGAGCAGGATGTCCTTGGATGTGCCTTCGAACCGCGCGGAGCGGCCCACGGATATGGAGCGTCCATCCAGGTTCCGCAGGGTGCCGGGGTGGCCGTTCCTGACTGAGAAGTTGCCGGTGGCGATGAGATCGAAACCGTTGAAGTCGAACGAACCGTTCGTCTGCGATAGGTTCACGGTGAACAAGGCGCGCCCGTCCAGGCGTAGCACGCCGGTTCCGTCGTGGATAAGGCTGGGCAAAATCTTTCCACCCGACGGGGGGATGAGGGAGTGGCCGTGGGGCGAGGGGAGGCGGATATGCCCGATGCCCGCATAGAGGTAGTTCCCGCCCGAGAAATCGGCCTTGCCTCCGATGGTCAGTCCGTACTGTCCCACGTTGAGGGTTCCGGCAAAGGCCGGGGAGACGGTAATGGATTTCGCCGAGCCATTCCGGTCCAGGGCGCATCCCGGGGATTTTTCCGTAAAGAGGACATGGGTATTGCTGTCCGGAACCGCGCCCGTGCTCCAATTGTGTCCGGAAGCCCAAATACTATCATTGGGGGCCTCATCGTTTCCCAACCAAACGGCGGTGGTTTCCCACGAGATGTCATCCACGTCCGTGAAACCGTAACCGCCTTCATTGCGCAGCACCACCCGGGTGAATGCGCCTCCGCCGGCCATGGTCAGGGCGGGAACGGCGAGGCGCTCGACCCCGCGCAGGGAATCCCCGGAAATGTACAGAACGAATTTGTTGACCCCGGCGGAATTGTCCATCACCATGCGCATGTATTGCCATTCGCCTTTTTTCCAGGGTTCCCCGGAAGCCGTGGCGAGCAGTCCCAAACCTTGGGCCGTGAGGCGTCCAGAGGGTTCCAGGCAGGCCAAGGCACGGTTGGCTAGGCGCGGGCTTCCACCGGCACCGGAAACGCCGAGGCAGAAATGCACGCTGTCGCTCATGGCGCGCCATTTCCAGCGCACGTCCAGGATGCCGTTGGCGGTGGAGAGGGGGCGATGGAGAGTAGTGCTGGTGCTAGTGAAGGCGTGCAGCCATTTTTCTCCCGCCAACGCCTGGATCCTGAAATTCTCGGGAGCGCCCAATGCGGCGTCGCCGAGAACCCATTGATCCACGCCTGCGATGGTCTTCTCCGCGATGTAGACGGGTAGTTCGAAATCGATCGTCTGGGCGGATGGGATGCCCATCGTGATCAGGTTGACCAGGCCGGCGGCCATGTAAAGCGTCCAGCATCTCAGTTGCTGCATGCCGACCCTTTCCCTTTGCTACTCGGCCATCCCCACCAGGACGGGATTTACCGAGCCACCCACCTCATACCCACGGTTTGATTCTCCCATTCAGGAGCGCTCCTGTGCAATCGGTCGGCAAGGGGGCAGTAAGGCCAAAAAACACCTCATTCCCCCTCTCAAAGGATATTGGCCCCATTCGCCGTTTAAAGGGAGTGCAGGTAACCGGGATTGATCGCTTGATACGCCCCGCTTACGGCCTTGCGC
>JALYSE010000094.1 GCA_030854955.1 Fibrobacterota bacterium
GAACAGGGCGCGGGTGGCCGCGAAAGGCAGGTACATAGCCGCCACCATCAACGGGGGCAGTTCCGGAGGCAGCCACCAGGATGATTTCACGAACACGAAGTAGGAGATGACCGGATAGATGGCCGCGAGCAACAAGGCCAGGGCGAAGGCCGCGGGCATTCCGAAGTCGAGGACCAGAGCCAGGGTGATGAGTCCGGCGAAAAAGGCGCCGACGAATAGGGGCAGGGTGGAACCCCATCCGGGTGCGACGATGGATGTACCCCCCAGCAGGTTGGCGGCGACGGAGGCCTGGATTTCCGTGGCGGTGCGCGGACCGGCGGCGGTTTGGATCCGGCGATTGCCCGGGGCGGAAGGATCCACGAAGACGACCTTGCCCTGGACCTCGGTGGCGGAAACCCTCCCTTCCAGAAAGCGGGTGGCGGAGATGCGCGGGATGCCTTGGGTACCGTGGAAGCGGACTGGCATTTCGCCGCGCGCATCGATGGGCAGCACATGGCCGGCATTGAAGAGGATGCCCACGCCTTCCAGGTATCCAATCTTTCCCTGGGCCACGCCCAAGGCGCGGCGGGCGGCCTCGATACCCAGGGACGCCACTACTCCCCGACCCAGGCGGACGAAGGCGGGAACAGAAAAGACGCCTTCACCGGAAAGGGGCGCCGAGAATCCCGTGGTAGGCAGGGAGACCCCGGCTTCCAGCGTGGTGTGGGTGATCAAGGTATCCGAAAGATCGATGCCTTCCCCCATGGGCAGATTCAACCCCGGCTCGGGGCCGTCCAAAAGAGGGAAGAGGGAGCGCGCCAGGATGGGCGGGTGGTACGCGCTGTTTTCCGGGACCGTCCAGGGCCGGAAGCCGGCGAAGGTGTGCGAGATGACCAAGGACCCTGCGGGCAGGCCTTCCAATCCTTCCAGGGACTCCAATGAAGTCCCGTACGGCGCGTCCAGGGCGCCGAGGGCCAATACCGAAGGTCCGCGTTCGAGGATGGCGGCGGCGAGGCGGGTCATGGTCGGCGCATCCAAGCCTTCGCTGCCCTGATCGGCGGAGACCAGGATGGTGGAGGTGGAAATGGGCGGCTCGCCTTTGCTTTTCAGGAACTTGCCGTAGCACCAGGGTTCCGCGTACCGATAGGCGCCGGTGGCGAGAATCACGCTCAGCAGAAACAACGACGCGAGGGTAGCTGGCATGTAACGGAATGGAAAAGCGTATTTTCTTGGCGACGCCGATATGTTTGCGGACGGCGTGTGCCCGTTGTTGTTCCCCATTTGCCTCAAATATAGAGCCAAAAAGGAGGCAAGGGAAGGGCTAAGGCGCAATTGTGGACGGTATATTCCGTCCCATTTTCGCCAATCGGTATTGCAAAGCGCGCCGGCTTATGCCCAGGAAACCGGATGCGCGGGCGCGATGGTGGCCGCATACGTCCAAGGCATGCAATATTTCGCGGTCGGAATGACGGGAATTGCGGATCCGCTCCCTAATCCCGGAAGACTCCGGGATTGGGCTTGCCATCGGCCTAGGAGGGAATCCTTCCGGTACCATTCCTCCTTCCATTCCCCCTTCCATTCCCGGTATCGCGTCGGCCCAACCGCAGCCCAATTCGCGCAGCACGCAAAAACGCTCCGCCAGATTCCGCAATTCGCGGACGTTCCCCGGAAAAGGAAGCGAGAGCAGCGCGCGGGGAAAGGATTTCAAAGCCGCTTCCGCTTCCTCCCTTGGGAGCATGGAGGAAAGAAAATGGCGCAGCAGGGGCGGCACGTCCCCGGGTCTTTCCCGCAACGGCGGCAGGCGTATCTCCACGACATTGAGGCGATAGAACAAGTCCTCCCGGAAGCGGCCTTCAAAGACTTCGCGCTTGAGGTCCCGGTGGGTGGCGCAAATGAGACGGAAATCCACCGGGTATTCCCGGTTGTCCCCCACGGGAGTCACCGTTTTTTCCTGGAGGGCGCGCAGGAGCCGTGTCTGCACTTCCAAAGGCATGTCGCCGATTTCATCCAGAAACAAGGTGCCGCCGTGCGCCTGGCGGAACCGTCCCGGATTGTCCGAGACGGCCCCGGTGAAAGCTCCTTTGCGATGGCCGAACAATTCACTCTCGATAAGACTGTGGGGCAGTGCCGCGCAATTCACGGCTACCAAGGGGCCCCGGACCCGTCCGCCCCGGCTGTGCAGAAAGCGCGCCAGTACTTCCTTGCCCGAGCCGCTTTCCCCGCGCAGGAAGATGGGGCAATCTCGCCGCGCGGCCGCATCGGCCAACCGCAAGGTCGCCTCCAAGGGAGAGCCCGGCGCGTAAACGAGGCCGGGAAAGGGGATGCGCACACATGCTACCTCCGGAGAGGGGACGGCGGGAGCCGCGCCCCCGATGGCGGCTGCGCGAGCGGGAGAAAGGGAAAGGGAGAGAGAAGAGATCAGTTCCATGCCGGCCAAGATAGTCCCGGCCCCCGGCCCTGAATGTGATTCCGGTCTCTTGAAACTAGATTTTCTCACAGGCGGGCAATCCCCCCGCGGCGAAGGGCGTTATGATCGATATCAAGGATTCCCCTTTCTGGAAGCACTTCCTACAGGGCGACGGCGGGCCCTCCGAACCCGTCGCCGCCTTCGCCGCCCACGCCGACATTTGCGGCACCTATTTCGCCGGCATCCCCGAAGGCAGAGGTGATTTCCGCTACGCGCCTGAGAAGTGGAGCGTGAAGCAGGTGGTCGGACATCTCACCGATGCCAATCTCGTCTTTCTATACCGCTTGGTATGCATTTCTCGGGGAGAGCCCAAATCCCTGCCCGGATTCGATGAGAACGCCTACGTCGACAACGCGCGCTTCGATTCTCAATCCTGGCGCCATATCCTCGAGGGTTACCGCGCCGTGGCCCTCACCACCGCCACGCTCATCGACGGCCTGGACCGGACGGCGTGGGAACGCATGGGAGCCGCCAACGACGTACGGCTCACCCCCCAGAACATGCTATGGGTCCTGATGGGCCACGAGCGGCACCACATCCGGATCCTAAAGGAGCGTTATGGCATCGCCTGATCCGGGTGCCGGCCCGGACAAAGCGAGCCTAAAGCGGGTTTTTGTATTCAACGGGGACGCGGATGGCCTGGTCGCCCAGCATATCCTGGGAATGGAAATCGGGGCTCCGGATCTGCGCGTCACCGGCGGCAAAAGGGACATTGAGCTTCTCGCCCAGGTGCCTCCCCTCGTCTCCGGACATATCTATGCCATGGACATCAGCCTCAGGCGCAATCTGGACGCCCTCGGCCGCCTGATGCCGCTCCTCTCCCAGGGTAACCTCAAGATTACCTGGTACGATCATCATGAACCGGGTGAGCCGCCGGCGGATGCCAACATCGTCCTGCATATCAACCAGGCCCCGGAAACCTGCACCGCCGCCATCGTAAACGCCGTCCACGGCCTTCGCCATCCCTTATGGGCCGCCATGGCCGCCTTCGGGGACAATCTTCCGGCCACGGCCTCGGCCTTGGCATCTTCAGGCGGAGCATCTTCCCATGAGGCCGCGTTGTTGCGCCGGGTGGGCGTTCTGATCAACTACAACGCCTACGGCGAGAAGCCCGGCGACCGATTCTTCGAACCGGCGGATCTGGCCACGCGCATGGCGCCCTTCGTTTCCGCCCTGGATTTCTGCTGGGAGGCGTCCATCATCGGCCCGCTGGCCGCCCAGTTCGATGCCGACCGTGATCGGTTTCAGGATCTTACCGCCCTGGTGGATGCGCCCGGGGCCCAGGCTTTCCTGGTTCCGGATGAGCCCTTCGCGCGTCGCTATGGCGCGACCTGGGCCAATGAGCGGATCTTGCAACAACCGGGGATCGCCCTGGCGGTACTGCATCCGCGCATAGAGGGGGGCTATCAGGTGTCCATCCGCGCGCCTCGGGATTGGAGTGGGCGCGCTTCCGTCGGATTCGCGGACCCGGGTACAGGAACGTCGTCGGCCCATGCCCCCTCGGCGGCGGATCTGGCGAAGGAATTCCCGACCGGAGGTGGTCGCAAACTCGCCGCGGGCATAGACGCTTTGCCGGCGGATCAATTGGGCCGTTTCACGGAACGATTCAGGGATTTTTTCGGAAGTTGAGACGGGTAAAGTCAGGGGCGATGACTCGCGGGGGGAAATCAGGCCAGTTCGTCGAAATAGCCGGTGAGGCGATCGGACAGGGCATCGTCGACGGTCTTGCTGGTGTAATACCCGGACTGGAGACGGAGTTTGACCAGTTCCATATGGTTCTCGAAAGTGGCGCTTTCTTCCGCAGTCTTGCCTTTGGAGGCTTTGGTTTTGAGATGGGCGACGGATTCAATTCCGGGTGGGTCTTCCGGGACGGGGGTTTCCGCCGCGGTTTGGGTATTGACGGGAGCCGGCTCGGCGGGGGCCTTTCCGAACGCGGCGGCTTTCTTCAACTCGGCTCCGAAGGATTTTCCGCCCGACAAGGGCGCGGACTTGGAGGCCTGAAATCGGCGGCCTTCGGGTCCCTCGGTCGGTATTTTGCCTTCTATTTTCATGGTTCCAGCCAAGTTCTCCTATTTAGGATATCGGACGGATGATAACTTTGCTTGAATCTTTTTTTAAATTTTTTCTCTACCAAGCCAGGGGGCGAATTCAGCGTTTATTGGCCGTTTCAGAGGCCATCCGCCTGATCTCCCCTCCTGTTCATATCGGTTATTTAAAGCCAGTCCTATAATGAAAGGCTCGGAAAGTTTTCCGGGCGACAAAGGAAGCAGCCAGGGATGTCACCTATCGTTTGCAAGTTCGGCGGGTCCAGCGTCGCCGACCACAACCAATTCCTCAAAATCAAAAAAATCCTCCAAGCCAACCCCAAACGGACGGTTGTGGTCCCCTCCGCTCCGGGCAAGCGCCATTCCGGCGAAGCCAAGCTCACCGACCTGCTTTATCTGTGTCATGAAATGACGCAGAAGAAGCTGCCCCTGGACGGCCCTTTCTCCCTGATCCGCGATCGCTACCTTGATATCGAGAAAAATCTCGGGCTCAAGGCGGGCATGGCCGAGGCCTTGGATACCTTCCACAATGAAATCGAACAGGGGGCCACCAAGGACTTCGTGGCCTCCCGCGGGGAATATCTATGCGGACTCCTGATGGCGACTTTCCTGGGCGCCGAGTTCGTCGATCCCAAGGAGACGGTGTTCTTCGACAAGACCGGGCGCATCGATCCCAAAACCTATGAGGTACTGGGCAAGCGCATGTCCGATCCCAACAGGCTTTACGTGATGCCCGGGTTCTACGGCGTGGACGTAAAGGGCCAGATAAAGACTTTTTCCCGCGGCGGCTCGGACATTTCCGGAGCCATTGCGGCGCGGGCGGTCAAGGCCGGACTGTACGAGAACTGGACCGACGTATCGGGGCTGCTGATGGCCGATCCGCGTATCGTCGAAAACCCCCACCCCTTGGACGAAGTGAGCTACCGGGAAATCCGTGAGCTCTCCTACATGGGCGCAAATGTCTTCCACGACGAGGCCATCGCCCCGGTGCGGGAAGCCGGCATTCCCATCAACATCCGTAACACCAACCGCCCGGACGATGCCGGTACCATGATCGTCTCCAAACTGCCCGCGGTCACGAAGTACGACATCGCCGGGGTGGCGGGCAAGAAGAACTTCTCCATGTTCAGCCTTGAGAAGAGCATGATGAACAAGGAAATCGGGTTCGCGCGCAAGATGCTGGGCATCTTCGAGACCAAGGGCGTGAGCATCGAGCATGTTCCCAGCAGCATCGACAGCATGAGCGTGGTTGTGGCCAGCGAAGAGATAGGGGAGAAGACCGAGGCCGTGCTGGAGGACATCCGCCGCATCCTGGAGCCCGACACCTTGGAGGTGGAAGGGGATCTGGCTCTCATCGCCGTGGTGGGCGAAGGCATGGCAAACCAGGTGGGAACGGCCGCCAAGGTTTTTATCGCCCTGCGGGACGCGAACGTGAACGTGCGCATCATCGATCAGGGATCCTCCGAGTTCAATATCATCATCGGCGTGGGCCATGCGGACTACGAGAAGGCCATCCGCGCCCTCTACGCCGCCATGATGACGCCCAACCCCGCCTACAAAGGCTGAGCCTGCCTTAGGAACTCCCGCGAGAGCGCCATGGGAGGCGGGGCAAGCGGGACTTCCCGGGCTTCCGGATCCCGTTCAATCCTCAGGAACAGGTACGAACGCATCGATGGGATGAGGACGTGGGCGATCTTGTGGAGCTCCCCATGCTTCAGGAAGCGCAGGAGATTCCACATCGTCGCGCCCCTGGAAACGGGAGCGGCATAGTCGGTCCAGAAATGTTCCGTCACCCTTCCGCCGCAACGGGCGGCCAACTCCAGGCATTCAGCCATCACCGGCTCCCGGTGGTGCGCGTAATAGACGAAACGCGCATCCATGGGGTCCTGGGGATTGCGCCCCCGCAAAAGCCCCATGCGATGCTCCCAGGTGGCGAAATTCGGCACGGATAGAATGATCTGTCCCCCTGGGCGCAGCAGGCGGATCAACTGCGTAACGAAAAAGTCCGGGCTCAAGGGGAAATGCTCCATCACCTCATCGAAAAGAATGAGGGCGAAGGTGCCGGGCGCATAGGGTAGGAGATCCCGGAGCAGTTCCACGGGCGTGCCCTTGATGCCCTCCTCGGCGAAGCGATGGGCCCATTCAGTTTCCAATTCATGATAGGCTGTATGCACGTCCGCGCCGAGGCGTCTTTTAAGGACGCTGGAAACGATGGAAGCGCCGACTTCCAGCACCGGGGCGCCTTTCTCAAAACGCGGCAGCTTCTGGAGAATGCGCACGTACCGGTTCCAATGAGCGGAGATGAATTCGCGGGCGGCCTGGGTATCGTGCAGGTGCCTGATTTCGCCATAGGTCTCCCTGAGAATGGCCTCGCAGGCATAAAAATCAGGGTTCGCTCCGGCGACGGGGCCGGTTGCCATGGTCATCGATGGGGTCCAATCCGGACGGAAATCGCATGGATATGTCTTGAGATCCGTAATGATTATAGATTATGCTGTAGGTGGATTACCAGATAAGTCCCAAAAACCTCCAAACCTCGGTGGGATATGGGCTCGGAGACGGATAGACACACCCGCAGGAAGCGTGTCCCGTTTCACAATCTCACTCGAATATAGGTAGCTTTACACTATGGATGATGCTGAAAAATCCTGGGCTCTCAAGGCTTCGGAGCTGCACAATTGCCCCTATTACACCAAGGGCGACTCGCTCCAGGTGCAGATGCCGGGCGTGTTCGGCAACCAGCTGACGCAGTGCTCCATGCCCATCGCCTCTTTCATTCCCGTGGCCATGGACGGCACCATGGCCGAAGGCCATATCGAAGCGGGATACAAGAATTGCTCCTGCCGCTGGAGCTTCTGCAAGCTGAGCAAGCTTTCCAAGCCCGCCGTCCAGTTCGAAGAGGTGCTCACCGCCGAGAACCAGATGTCCCGCCCGTTCCTGGAGCAGATGCCCGTCACCGTGGCGCGCGCCTTCCGCGAACGCGCCAACCCGTTGCGATATAAATCCGGGGACGTCATCCTGGAGGCCAACTCCACCAGTTCGCATTTCCACGTCCTCGTGAAGGGAATGGTTCGTATCGCTTCCCGGGGCGACGACGGGCGGGTCCTGGAGCTGTCCGTACTTCGCAAAGGCGATTGCTTCGGCGAAATGTCCATCCTGACCGGCGCGGCCACGAGCAACCAAGTCGATGCGGTCGAAGAATGCCTCACCCTGGCCATCACTAAAGAGGAATTCCACAAGCTGGTGGCGGAATACCCCGTGCTCAGCATCATCCTCTACCGGATGCTTTCCAAGCGAATCAAGGCCACCAACCAGAAGCTGGCCCAATTGCTGTCGCCGGGCCTCTCCGGGGACCTGCGCTTTTTCGCCTTCACCGATCTGGTGCAGACCGTGTTGACGGCGCGCATGACCGGCACGCTCGTGGTCGAACAGGCCCAGCGCCGGGCCCGATTCGGATTCCGAGTGGGCGGGCTCATCCACGCCAGCCTGGGTAACATGTCGGGTACCCATGCTGCGGATGAAGTGCTCCGCTGGTCCACCGGTTCGTTCCGGTTCCACACCGATCAGATGCCCGCCGAGGACAACCTGGACGGGGACACCATGGCTATCCTCATGGAGGCCATGCGGCGGATGGATGAATCCTCCATCATGGAAAAGACCTCGGAATGTTCCGTCGTTCCTCCTTGAACCGGCGCACCCGCGTTATTCAAGGATGCGGATACGAGTAGACTGCTCGGGGATGGGGCGGAATTTCTGGATTTCATTTTGTAAAAACTCCTGGTTGAGGATGTTGGGAATGGCCGGAATTGCGCCCGGTTTTTCCCCATAGGCAAGTTTTACCGGTATGAACCCTCCCTCTTTTCCTTGAATGGAATCCGCTTCCCCACTTCCTAGCTCCTAGAGGGCATTCGGCCCCGCGTCTTTCCCTGGCATGTACTTTGCGTTATTCCACAATTGAAGAGAAACTTAAAGCAGCCCGGCAAGACCCAAAAGCAAACGAGAGAAACAGAAAAGCCATGAATCTCGAATTCTCAAATAACCTAGACCTCCTTAAAAGCCAGATTGGCTTGGCCAAGCTTGCCCCCCTGGAGAAGACCACCAAGGGCCTAGCTGCGGACACGTCCAAGGGCGGAGAGGCGGACAAGAAGCGCTGGAAGGCCGCGCTGGATTTCGAAGCCATGTTCCTGGGCCAGATGTATAAGGCCATGCGCAAGAGCACGATGGGCGAGGGAGGCGATCTGACCGAGGCTTCCCCCGGCCGCGAAATGTTCACCGAGATGCTCGACAATCAATATGCCGGCATGTCCTCCAAGAATCACTTGAACGCGGGATCCGAGGGCATGAAGAACGCCGTCTCGGGCCTGTCGAACGGTTTGGCTGCGCAAATCTACCGCTCGCTGGCGCGTGCTGAAGGCCAGACCGCCACCGCCGTGACCCCGCCCCCCATCGCGAAAATATTCGGCGACTACGCCCGCGTAGGCAAGTCGACCGCCGGCTCGGCCCTTCCCGACGAAAAGTTGAAGCCCATCATCGCTCTGGCCTCCAAGACCTACGACGTTCCGGCGAACCTGATCAAGAGTGTCATCAAGGCCGAATCGAACAACCAGCCCCTAGCCGTTTCCAGCGTCGGCGCCAAAGGCCTGATGCAGCTGATGGATTCCACTGCCAAGGACCTGCGCGTCCGCAACGTGTTTAACGTCGGCGAAAACATCCTGGCCGGAACCCGTTATCTCAAGCAGATGCTTGTCCGCTTCGGCGGCGACGAAGAGAAAGCCCTGGCCGCCTACAACGCAGGGCCCGCCACCGTGGAACGCTACAAGGGCGTCCCCCCCTATAATGAGACCAAGGCTTACGTTGAAAAAGTCCTGAAGGCCAAGAAGAGCTTCGACTCGCAAGGCGGGCTTCCCGTCGTCGGCGCGGGGAACTGAGGAATACCATGAACAATGCCTACCGCGAAAAGATTCTGGGCGATGAATACGCCGACCTCCTGAGCGAAGCCGCTCCCGCATTCGCCCCCGCGGCGGACGCCGATTCCCTATGCGAATCCCTCATCGGAAACATGGAAGCCCAGTTGAAGCAGTACCTCGCCTACATTGTGCAGGCAAACCGCCAACGCCTGGCCCTGGTCAATCGCCGCCTGACCGAAAACCAGGATGTGAATCACGAAGCCGACCGCCTTATGAACAACCTGGCCGGCCTCGAAGGGGAACGCATTAAGATCACCGCTAGCCTCGTAGGCCCGCGCTTGATGGGGGCCGCATCCACCCTCGTCAAGTGCGAGGCCATCTATCCCCTGGTCGGCGCCGACCAGGCCAAGCGCCTCAAGGAATGCCGTGACGCCCTTTTGGAGGCGGTCGGCAAACTCAAGCAAGCCCTGGCCGTCAACCAGGCCCTGGTAGAGAATGGAAGCCGGATCGTGCATACCACCATCGGAATCATGACCAGCGTGGTGGGCCGCACCAAGGCCGAGAAGATGAACACCTACACCGCCAAAGGCGATGTCCGCGTAGGCAAGCTGCAAATCCGCAACCTCGTGAACCGGAGCGTCTGAAATGGGACTCTTGGACGCATTGGGAATCGGAATGCGCGGCCTCAACGCCGCCCAGACCGCCATCGACGTAACCGGCCAGAATATCTCGAACGCGAATACCGAGGGGTATTCCCGCAAGCGGGTTTCTTTCGTGGCCGACGTCGTTGGCAACGACGTGTTCGGCCAGAAGGGCCTGGGCGTCGAGGTTGCCGCCATCGACCGTATCCGCAACACCTTCCTGGATCGCCAGACCTGGGAGCAGATGGGCGACCTGGGCTACAACACCGAAGTGGACACTGCCTACACCCGCCTCGAGAACATCCTGAAAGAACCGACCGAGAATGGCCTAGCCGCCCAGATGAACAAGTTCTGGGCCTCCTGGCAGGATCTGGCGAACAACCCCGGCGACCTGTCCGCCCGCGAATCCGTCAAGGCTGGCGCGCAGGTCATGATCGATACCTACCAGAACGTCTACAAGCAGATTGAAGACTACGGCCTGTCGATGAACAATCCTCTCGACCAGAAGGCCAAGACAGTCAACGACATCACCAGCCGAATTTACCTCCTCAACGAGAAGATCGCCGGCGTGGAAGTGCGCGACGGAGAACGTGCCAACGACACCCGCGATCAGCGAGACCTGCTGGTCCGCAAGCTCTCCCAACTGGTGGACGTTCAGACCATCGAAGATTCCAACGGCCGTTGCATCATCACCTCCGGCGGAAACCTGCTGGTGGGCCCCTCCGAAGCTCTGAAGCTCGAGACATACGGCGTGGACAAGACCCTTTCGGACGGCACCAAGACCTCCGAGTTGCGTCTGCGCTTCACCGGCTCCTACCGTAAGTACGAACCCCGCAGCGGCGAGCTGAAGGGCATCATGGACGCCCGCGGCCAAGTGCTCGGCAAGTACATGGAAGATCTGAACGCCCTGGCCAGCTCCATCGTCAAGGAAGTGAACGCCGCCCATGTGACCGGATACAACCTGAACAAGGCCTCGGGCACGTACTTCTTCGACCCGGAAAAGCTCAAGGCCGGCAATATCGCGCTTTCCGATTCCGTCCTCGCCGACGCTTCGAACATCGCGGCCGCCGAAGGCGGAAAGATCACCGATGTGGCGATCCTCGTCCCTTCCCCCACCCTTCCGCCCGTCGGCAGCCCCATACTCGACCTCAAAAACATCAATACCGCCTACCAGAATCTGACCCAGGGTTCCGTTTCAATCAAGCTTAAGGCGGTCGCCCCTGCATTGGTCGGTACCGAGCTAGCCGAAGGCGCAGGCAAGGATTACGTGGTGGATTACGAGAAGGGCACCATCACCTTCGTGAATTATGCCCGGTACAACGCCGGTGACGCCCTCGATGTGAAGATTTCCTACAATACCACCGACTTCTCGGGAAACGGCAATGGCCAGAACGCCTTGAAAATCGCCGGATTGCGCCTCAAGCCGTCCATGAGCGTCAATGTCGAAGGCTCCTTCACCCAGAGTATCAGCGGTTTCTACAGCGCCACCATCGGCAAACTGGGCATCGAGAAGAACCAGAACGCTTCCCGCAAGGAAACCAAGGAATTCCTGATCAGCCAGATGGACTCCGAACAGGCGTCCATCTCCGGCGTCTCCCTCGACGAGGAGATGACCAACATGATCAAATATGAAAACAGCTATAAGGCATCCGCACGTTTCATCCAGACCATCAACACCATGATGGACGTTTTGATGAACATCTGAGGAACAAGGAGAAGATTATGTCATCTAGAATCAGCTTCAACCAAGTCAGCGCCCGCGTCCTCGACCGCCTCTTCTCGAACTATAGCAAGCTGGAAGGCATCCAGGAGCAGATTGCCACCGGCAAGAAGCTGGGCAAGGCCTCGGACAATCCCGTCAACGCCTCGCAGAGTATGCAATTACGCTCCGAGATCGATCAGTTCCGCAGCTTCGATCGTAACGGCAACGATGGCCTGGCCTACATGGGTACGGTGGATTCCACGCTCGGCACGGCCAACAGCCTCTACCAGAATATGCGCGAGCGCGCCATCCAAGCCTCGAATGATTCCAATTCCGCCGAGAGCCGGTTCTACATCGGACGCGAAGTGCGCGGCATGTTCGATCAGATGGTGGCTCTTTCCAATACCGCCTTCAAGGGCGAATACGTCTTCTCCGGCACCAACAGCCAGGTTCCCCCCTTTGAAATGCGCACCGGCTCCTCCAAGGTTTCCAACGCCCCCGCGGCGCTGAGCGGTGAAGTGCCATTCGCCGGTTTGGGCGTGGAAATGGACCTCATCGACCGGAACGTGGACGATTCCAAAGACACCCTCACCAACGATGCCAATCCCAAGCTCATCGTCCCCGGAACCCTGCGGGTGAGCGGTCTGACGGAAGGCACCGATTACACCGTCGATTACATCAAGGGCAAGGTCACCTTCACCTCCGCCGCGGCCACCACGGCCGTCGCCACCGGAACCGCCGACGTCAGCTACGAATGGCTCCGCCGCAACGAAAGGGATCTTGAAGGTATCATGAACCGCGAAATCGAGGAAGGCGTCACCGCCCGCATCAATTCCACCGCCTCGGATGTGTTCGGCAGCAGGACGGATACCAACGGCGCCTTCGAGTCCATGATCACCCTGCTGGAAGGCACCCTCAACAACAAGCCGCTAAAGGTCCGCGAAAGCATCGACCAGCTGGACGGCGCCCTAAAGCGTCAGCTCACCGCCCAATCGGCCAATGGCGCCCGCGTGCTCCGCTTCGAATCCACCCTATCCCGAAACGAGGAGCGCACCGTGTACACCACCGACCTCCAGTCAAAGATCGAGGACGTGGACTTCGCCCAAGCCATCTCCCAATTCAACCTGCAACAGGCCGTCTATGACGCTTCCCTGAAGATGGGCGCCAAGGCCCTGCAGAACTCCCTGGTAAACTTCCTTTAATCGAGGGCCGGGGTGTTTCCGGCTCTCGAATCCTTCCCCGCACCCCCGAAAACCATTTATTTTTCCTTCTCGGGAGCCCGGCGGCCCCGCAAGGAGGAACATGTTGATTCCCTTCGGCGACGACAATTCCCGGCTAGAGACCAAGCCTTTCGTGGTCATCGGCTTGATTGCGGCCAATTTGGTGATGTGGTACCTGCAGCTCAAATCGGGTGAACCCTTCACCTACGGCTTCGCCGCCGTGCCTTACGAGATTACCCATGGTGTCGACCTCACCCAGGCCGCCATGGTGGACATCCAGGGGAAGGATTTTCCCGTTCCCCAGTATCCCGGCCCCTCTCCCATCCACCTCACTTTGCTCTCGTCCATGTTCATGCACGGAGGCTGGATGCACATCCTGGGAAACATGCTGTACCTATGGATTTTCGGCGACCAGATCGAGGATTTGCTCGGCCATGTCAAATTCTTCTTCTTCTACATCATCTGCGGTGTCGCCGCAGCCTTTGCTCAGATCCTCTACAGCCCGGATTCCATTATCCCCACTTTGGGGGCGTCGGGAGCGATAGCGGGCGTATTGGGGGCCTATCTGATCAAGCATCCCACCAACAACGTGCGCGTATTGATGTTCAGGTTCATAACCAAAATGCCCGCGTTTGTGGTGCTGGGTTTCTGGATCGTGCTCCAGATCTTCAGCCAAATCAGCACGGCGGCCGGGCAGGCCAGCGGTGTGGCCTACATGGCCCATATTGGAGGATTCGTGGCGGGCGTGGGCCTGATCCTCATCCTGGGGCGCGGCCGGGTGGCCAGAGGATCCCGTGGAGGCCTCGCGGGCGGGCGGAAGGCGGGGTTGTTCCCGGGAACCTGGTTCCGGTAGAATGTGCAAGGCCGCAAGGTAATTGCACCGGAACATTGCACCGGAACCCGAGCGTCCCGACTTCAGCGTCTTTTCCGGCCTCTCATGGGCGCAACGGTAAGCCCTGCGGGAGCGCGTGCGTGCGGCCGCGAGAGTCCACCCAATCATGGCCCTCCTGTCCTTGGGTCAAGGTCCGTATCAAGGCCATGGTACCGGGCCGGGACGGAAAAAGCACCACCTGTCCCGCTCCCGGCTCTGAAAAGTTCTGGCGCACCCGACCGCTCTTGATGCCTTTGCTCCGGATTGACACCGGCTGCCTGACTGTTCCCAATAAGAGCCGGGCCTGGGTTCCCCAGCCCCCCAAGGCCATGTCCAAAGCCCCGTCATCGTTCAGGTCCGCCACTTCCACATCCCACCCCTTGCCGACGGCAGTGGAGGGCATCACTTCGGAGGTGGCGTCCGAAAAGATCCCCTTCCCGTCGTTCCGGTAGGCGCGGAAGGCCCCCGAAACGAATCCGGGAACGTCGATGGCGCAGAGGATGAGGTCGAGGTCGCCGTCGGCGTCCATGTCCAGGTAGCCGCCGTCCCAAGAGGAGAAGGTGTTCTTGGGCATGCGCGCCGCGGTTTCGTCGGTGAAACGGCCCTTGCCATCATTGATCAAGAGGCGCACTTGGGGGTTCCGGGTGAACTTGTCGCAGGCGTTGCAGGTCAGGTTGCAGAACACAATGTCCAGGTCTTTGTCGTTGTCCACGTCGAAAAGAAGCACCTCGCGGGTCTCCTCCTCATACGGCGTGGGCAGGTTCTTGGCACTGTCCGAGAAGATGCCTTTGCCGTCATTGATGAGCAGGCGATTCTTGGGGGTCTCGTTTCCGATTACCAAATCCAAATCGCCGTCGCCGTCCAAATCACCCAGTTTCATATCCTGAGTATTTTCCATCAGGGCGGGAAGGCGCTTGGAGGTTTCGTTCAAGAATCCTCCTTTGCGATCGTTGATGAGCAGCAGGTCCTGGGCCGTACCCAGATTGCCCGTGCCATTGCCGATGAAGACGTCCAGGTACCCGTCCTTGTCGACATCCGCGGCCTCGACGGCGTTGGCCTGGCCGCCGGTGGGAAGCCGCGCGCTCACGTCCTGGAATCCGCCCTTGCCGTTGCCCAGGTAGTACTGGTGGGTTTCGTTGTCTTCCGAAACGATGATGAGATCGAGGTTGCCGTCCTTGTCGAAGTCGGCGACCTGGGCATCTTCGTTGTCCTTGTTCACCTTGGTCAGCGCGTTCGCGGACTCGGTGAATTTCCCCTTGCCGTCATTGAGCCAGATGCGATTGTTGCTGCCCTCGGAAGCGACCAGCATGTCCAGGTCGCCATCTTTGTCGAAATCCCCGTACTCGATGTCCAGACTGTGGAGTTCCGAGTCTTGTGGGAGATGGGTCGCGGTGACGTCGGTAAAGAGCGGCGCGGCCGCAGCCGGCAGGTGGAGGATTGCGGTCAGCATTGGAATAAAAAAGATTCGCGTCATGGTCATTACCCCTTAGTAAAAAAACATTAATTTCCGGCTTAGGCAATCCTCATCCAGACAGGCTTGCACATAATATAGTCCCGGGGCCGTCCGGCCGGACCCGTTCCTCCCGTTCCAGACTAGGGTAAGCAGGCCCGGCCGGGATGCTGCGGCGCGCAGGTCCGCTTCCGGCCAGGCTAGGACGGCTTTTCCAGAAGGATCGTGGACGGCGATGCGCGGGAAACTTTTCGCCGCCGGCCATTCTAGCCGAAGCCCGAAGCCTCCGGCCCCGGGCAGAGGGGAAACCGTGAAATGCAAAGAGGTACCCTGAGTGGTACGGGGCGAGATGCCGGTTCCCGGCGCGCCGTCGTCCAGTTGCCTGAGGAAGGCGACCAAGGTGGAACGTTCCGTTGCGGTTAGATGGCTGGTCCGTCCATGCTTATCTTCGGGATTGGCCGAAGTGAGGACATCCTCAAGCGTGGCCGCGGAACCGTCGTGCAAATAGGGCGGCATTTCCCAGATGCCCTTCAAGGTGGGCGTGTCGAGGCCGGGCAGGGAATCGTTGACGCGCTTTCCCGAAGACGGTTTCAAAGTGCCGACATCGTGCAGGCGGTAACCTTCTGCGGTGAAGAACTTCCCAGCGGCTGAAGCATTCGTACCCGCGCCCGCGCTCGTCAGGCGACTATCGGTGTATCCTGGGGGAACATGGCAGCGGACGCAGCCCACATCCTCCCGGTTGAAAACCTTCTCTCCCTCGCGTCCCTCGTCCGTCATGGACCCGTCCCGGTTCCGGAAGGGGCTGGCGTTCACCC
>JALYSE010000303.1 GCA_030854955.1 Fibrobacterota bacterium
CACCCGAGCTTGGCTTTAGCCTTGGAAGGATCGCCCAACAGTAGCTCCACTTCGGAGGGACGGAAGAACTTCGCGTCCACTTCCACCAGGACCTTGCCGGTCTTCCTGTCGCGGCCCACTTCATTGACGCCTTCGCCTTCCCAGACGATCTCGTAGCCTGCGTAGGGAGCAGCCTTCTCGATGAACTCGCGGATGGTGTGGGTCTCGCCGGTGGCGGCGACGTAATCGTCCGGTTCCGGCTGCTGGAGCATCATCCACATCATTTCCACGTAGTCCTTGGCATAGCCCCAATCGCGCTTCGCGTCCAGATTGCCCATACGAACGGTATCCTGCGTACCCGCCTTAATCTTGGCGAACGACATGGTCACCTTGCGGGTCACGAAATTCTCGCCCCGGCGCGGGGATTCATGGTTGAAAAGGATGCCGTTGCTGGCATGCATGCCGTAGGATTCCCGGTAATTCTTGACAATCCAATAGGCATAGAGTTTCGCCACGCCATACGGGGAGCGCGGATAGAAGGGCGTGTTTTCCGTTTGCGGTGATTCCTGGACCTTGCCGTAGAGTTCCGAGGTGGAGGCCTGATAGACCCGGCTATTGAGTTTGTTGCTTCGGACCGCTTCCATCAACCGGAGTACGCCGGTCGCATCCACGTCCGCAGTAAACTCGGGCGAATCGAAGGATACCTGGACATGGCTTTGGGCCGCGAGGTTGTAAATCTCTTCCGGGCGGGTGGACGCGATGATGCGGTTCAGGCTGCTCGAATCCCCCATATCGCCGTAATGGAGATCATATACCTTGCCCGCCTTGCGGGCGGCTCCCCGGGCATCCTCGATCCGGTCCCGATTGAACAGCGACGTGCGGCGGATGATGCCATGGACATCGTATCCCTTTTCCAAGAGGAACTCAGCCAAATAGGACCCATCCTGGCCTGTGATTCCGGTTATCAACGCTACTTTATTCGTCATGATGCCCACTTTACCATTTCATAGCGCCAAAGGGCGACTCTTAGGTCCGTACTCCAAAAAAGACTTTATCAAATTAGTAAAAATACTAGAATCCGCTCATTTCCGCCGATTTACGACCTCATTTGGCCGCCGGGGAAGGTTTAGGCACCGGGTACCTCAGACGTAATTCTCGGGGAACAGCTCACGCTCCACGCACTCGATGAGGATGTGCAGACCAATCATATGGATTTCCTGGATCCGGTCCGTGTTCTCCCCGGCGACCACGATTTCGGCATCCCCCCGGCCCCGCAGGCTCCCCCCCTCGCGGCCCAGGAAAAGCAGGACCGACATTTCGTGCTTACGGGCCTCTTCGACGGCCCGGATCACGTTCTTCGAATTCCCGCTGGTACTGATGGCCAAAAGGACGTCCCCGGGCTGGCCGTATGCGGCGACCCCCCTGGCGAAAACCTCGTCGAATCCATAGTCGTTGCCTACGCAGGTGAGATGCGCGCCGTCGGCAAGGGCGATGGCAGGAAGCGCCTTGCGATCCTTCCGGTATCTGCCCGTGAATTCTTCCGCGAAATGGATGGCATCGCAAGCGGATCCGCCGTTGCCGCAGGACAGGACCTTTTTACCGGTGCCGAAGGCCTTGGCCACGATGCACGCCATGGTGGCCAAAGCTGCCCGGTTCGCGGAATCGGAGGAAAAGCGTTCCAGAACGCTGAGCCCCTCGGCCAGGGAGTTCACGATAGCCTCGATGTGCTTTTCACTCTGCATTGTTCGCCTCCCAGGGGGGTGTTCTCATTCCAGGCTCGGATTCCATCCCAGAGGGCGCTGGCCCGCTTCCAGATAGGCCACATAGTCCGCAACGCCTTCTTCCAGGCTGCGGACGGACTTGGAAAAACCTGCACCAAGTATCTTGGCAGGGTCGGCCTTGGTGTAATACTGGTACTTTTCGCGAAGCACTTCCGGCATGGGCACGAATTCGATGCTCGGCTCCTTTCCGAGGGATCGGAAAAGCGCGTTCATCATGTCCACCCAGGTCCTTGCTGCACCTGTTCCGACATTGTAGGTGCCTCCGGCGATGGAGGGGTCCAGGAAGAAGAGCGCCATTTCTACGGCGTCCTTCACGTAGACGAAATCACGCATCTGCTCGCCATCGCGATAATCGGGATGGTGGGACCTGAACAATTGAACCATGCCGGTCGCCTTGATTTGCTCATAGGCCTTGACCACCATGCTCTTCATATGGCCTTTGTGGTACTCATTGGGACCGTACACGTTGAAGAATTTCAACGCCACCACCTGATCCAGCCGGGAACGCTCCTGGTTCCATAAATCGAACATATGCTTGGAATAACCGTACATGTTCAAGGGGCGCAGATCCCGGAGCAGGGAATGATCGTCGCCGTAGCCGTTTTCCCCGTCGCCGTAGGTGGCGGCCGAAGAGGCGTAGATTAAGCGGACGGGGGCGGCCCGGTCCAGGCACCAATCCGCGAGGACCTTGCTGTATTCGAAATTGTTCTTCGCAAGGTAGGACGAATCCTGCTCGGTGGTGGAGGAGCAGGCGCCCATATGGATGATCGCCTGTACGTCCCGGCCGTCCAACCGGCCCGATTGGATCGCGTCCAGAAAGTCGGCCTTCTCCATGTAATCATGGTAGCGGAGCGGGACCAGGTTCCTCCATTTCTGGGAGGTGCCCAGCTGATCGACCAGGAGAAGCCTGTTCCTGCCCATGCGGTTCAGCCTCCAGGCCAAGGCGCTGCCGATGAACCCCGCCGCTCCCGTGATGATGATCATCGGCTCGTCGCGCTTCATGCATGGTCCTTGGCCGACGTGGACTTGGGTTGCGCCGGTTTGGAATGGGAATCCTTGGACGCATTCATGGCGGAAAGGATGTTCGAAGTGGAAAGGCCCGGGATTTTGGAGACGATATGGACGCGGCCGCCCAGGCGCTCGACCGTCGGGGCCTCGATGCAATCGTGCCCGTATTCGGAGCCGTTCACATGGATGTCGGGGGCGATCTCCTCAAGGAAGGGCATCGGCACGGCTTCGTCGAAGATGTGGACGTAATCCACGTCCCGAAGGGCCAGCAGCATTTCCGCCCGCTGTTCCTGAGGGATTATGGGGCGAGATTCTCCTTTGTATCCCTTCACCGAGGCATCGCTGTTCAGCCCCACGAAGAGCATGTCCCCCTGCTTCCTCGCCTCGGAAATAATTTTCAGGTGTCCGGAGTGCAGAAGGTCGAAGGAACCATTCAGGGTCACCAGCTTGCGGCCGAGTTTACGGAGGTGACTGGCCAAGGGGGCTAATTCCTCCCGGGAAAGGACCCGGTTCGCCCCTTGCTGAGCGCCCTGAAGCTCTTCCGGGGTAACGGTGGCGGTACCCAGCTTCCCCACCACCACTCCGGCGGCCCGGTTGGCCAAGATGACCGATTCCTGATCCGCACAACCGCTGGCCTTGGCGAGCGCGAACGCGGCAACTACGGTATCGCCTGCGCCGCTGACATCGAACACCTCGCGGGCCACCGTGGGAACGGTGAACCGAGCCTCGCCTCCGGTGAAGAACGCCATGCCCTTGGGACCGCAGGTCAACAGAACGTTCCTGGCCAGCCGGGTCGAGAGGGCCGTGCCGTTCAGGCTTACGCCTTCGGGGGAAATGGGACTTTCCGGTTGCCCAAGGAGCCCCTGGCTTTCCTTCCAGTTGGGCGTAAGGTAATCGCATCCTACGTAGAAGCCGCCGTGTTGCGGGCGCGGATCGATGATGACCAATCGGCCCAGAGCCTTGGCTTCCCGGATGATGGTCTGGCAAATCTCCTCCGTGAAGAATCCCTTGGCATAGTCCGACAGGACGACCACCTTGGATTCCGGGAGCCGGCCTCGGAAAATGGCCAGCACCTCCGCCGCCCTTTCGGCGTTCAGATAGTGGGTCTCTTCATGATCCAGGCGCAACAACTGTTGCCGTTGCGCCACGATCCGGGTCTTCTTGATGGTTGAACGCTCGTCACGGACGGGCTGAAAATCGATTCCTGAAGCCTTGGCGAGTTCGCCGAGGGACGCCCCCGCTTCGTCCCTACCGATCATTCCAATCAGGATCGATTTGCCCCCCAAGGAGGAGACATTGACCGCAGTATTGGCCGCTCCGCCTAAGGTCCGGTAGGACTCCTTAACATGCAAGATGGGAACCGGCGCTTCCGGGGAAATCCGGCTCGCCTCTCCCATGAGATATTCATCGATGAAAACATCGCCCAGGACCATGATAGTCTGATTGCGGAAGGCGTCCACCACTTGCTTCAATCGACTTTCCTCAACGGCATCACCTTGCTCACGAACCATATGCTTTCCATTCCCCATCGACGTTTTCACTGAAAGGCCGGATTCCGTCCAGCGCCGCTATGCATTTTATTCCGATTCGGCCAGTAAAAATACTAAAAAACCACATCCAGACCTTATCCAGCCCCCAGCGCGCCCGGGCCCCTGGTTCTCTGGATGGGGTATAGAATCGGAGATTCTTGCTAACTTTCCCCCCATGAAGATTCGCGTCGGTTTGATCGGATTAGGCACGGTAGGCTCCGGAGTCCTGGAC
>JALYSE010000304.1 GCA_030854955.1 Fibrobacterota bacterium
GCCTCCTCCGATCAGGGATCGAAGTCTCGCCTAAACGAAATGCGGGACCAGACCCTGAGAGCCAGGCTTGAAGCCGACAGCCTCAAGCGGGTTCTAGCCGCTCAAGGCCGCCCGGGCCAATCCCAGGCCGCCGAGCAGAAAAGAATGCAGGAGTGGAACCGGCGCTTCGCCCATACCCTGGCCGACCATGTGGACTCGGTCCTTGCCAAAGTAGGCCGCGATGAGTTGCCTTATTACGCCGAACCCAAGGAGCGGGCGCTCAAGGATCTTTCCCGCGGCCTCCGTACCGGCGTAATTGCCCCCGAACAGGGCTTGGGGCAGGCCTTCGACCATCTTTCGGAAATTCTCGGCTGGGCTTCCAAAGCCGAGGCGGTGGCGGGTTCCTACACCTCCTTGGCCGGTGCGCCCCTCAACGGGTTTTATGTCAGGGTGGGCGGTGTTTTCGAAGGCTTCGTCACTGAAGATGGTAAGACCGGAGCCTATCGCGTCAAGGACGCCCATGGTTGGCAATGGAAGGAAACGCTTACGTCGGAACGCCGGGAAAACCTGCTTAAGATCGCCCACATGACCCTGTCCGGCGAACAACCGGGCTTCGTGCCCGTTCCCTTCGGTCTGGTCTCGGGAGGCCTGCAATGAATCCGCGCAACTTCGTTTTCGCATCCGCGATCGCATTTTCCTGCCTTACGCTTCCGGCGTTCTCTGCCCCGAAAAAGGCCAAGGAGGATCCGGCTCTCAAGGCGGCCCAGGCGGAACTCGCCCGGCTGCAATCGGCAAGGGATAGCCTCTCCAACCTTCGCTGGCGCCTCCGCCAGGCCCAGCTCGACACCAGGGAATCCTATCAGGTCGAACTCGATCGTGTTCGCGATAGCCTGGAAGCCGCCGCCACCGAGCGTTCCCGTCTCCTCGAAGACGTAAGCCAGGCCCTTTCCCGTCCCGCTGAAGTGAAGTCGGGTCCCGATCCCTTTGTGAAGAAAACCGAGCAGTTGCGCCAGGAAATGATCGATCGAGCCCAGCTGCTCACCGATCGGGTGAAATACGGATTGCCCTGGGATTCGGAAAGCCGGTTTGGAGCCATCACCAAGGTGATTCGCGGACTGGAATCCTATCCCGGTGCCGTGGATGGCCTGGAACCGCTTTTCGAGGCCTACCGCGCCGAATGGGACTTTTCCCGCCAGATCGAAAAAGAGGAAGGGGTCATTCCCCTCGCTTCCGGCGCCGTCACCATGGGCACCCGCGTGCGCATCGCCTCCATCGGAGCTTGGTACTTGACTAAAGACAATGCGGCCGGCATCCTCGCCCGATCCGGCACGGGAGAAGCCCCCTATGTCTGGCATGAAAACCTGCTTGCGCCCACCCAGCGCTCTATCCTCACGGGAATCGGTTCCCGGGAGATGGATCTGCCCGTGGACCCCATGCAGGCTCAGGCCGACGGACCCGGCTATTTCAAGCAGGAAGAGAAGAGCCTCATGTCCCGGCTGTTCGATTTCAAGAATGGCCCGCTCTCCCAGATCCCCCTACTGATTGCCCGGGGTATCCTTGCCCTACTCATCTTTCTGGGTGTCGGTTGCGTGGTGGTCTACCTCCGCCGCCGTTCCTTTGTGCGCAGGGAAGCCGCCGACGCGGACACCATGCGACAGAAACTTTTCCAGGCCCTGACCAAACGCGAGAGCGCGGATGCCGTGGTTTCCAAGGCTGACATGCACACGGTAGCCGGCCGCATCGTGCATTTGGGTTTCGCCAACAGGGAACTTTCCCCCGAATCCCTGGAGCAGTTGATGGCTTCCCAGGAATCCGTGGAGGAACGCCGCCTGGGCCGCGGTCTCAATTACCTGGGGAACGTGGCCTCCAACGCCGCCTTCATAGGATTGCTGGGCACCGTGCTCGGCATTCTCGACGCCTTCGCCCATCTGGGGGGAGGCAATGCCGACGCCCAGGTTCAGGTGATGGCTGCCATCGCCGAAGCGCTCATCGCCACGGCCCTGGGGCTCGGCGTCGCCATCCCCGCCGTCATCTTCTACAACAACCTCACCCATAGTGTACGGGTGGTCATGGAAGAGGCGCGCGAACTTCGCCATCTCATCCTTGCCGCCGGTCTCGATACCGTGGCCCGCATGGAACAGCAAGTGGAAAGCCCCACCCAGGCCAAACAAGAAGTAGAACGGCGCGAAAGCGTGGGGGCGAATCCGTATGGCGGGTGACATAGGCGGTACGAAGAAAGGGGGCGGCATCGTCGCCATCAACATCGTGCCCCTGGTCGATATCATGCTGGTGCTTCTCATCATTTTCATGGTGACCGCCGTGGTGCAGAATTCCAAGAACGTGCCCGTGCAGGTGCCCAAGGCCGCCACCGGCGTGAGCGGAGGCGCGGCCCCCATCACCCTGGCGGTGGACAAATCGGGCACCTTGAGGCTGGATGGCCGCGTGGTGGACGCCACCGGCGCCCAACGCATGCTCCGTGAAAGCATCCGCCGGGACAGCACCGTTCAGGTTTTGCTTTCGGCTGACGAAGCGCTCAACTATTCCCGGGTGGTCGAAGTCCTGGATCTCATCCGCTCCGCCGGGGTGGGGCGCTACGCCCTCAAAGTGCGGGCCGCTTCGGCGGGGACCTGATGACAGCCGTACGTCGCCGCAAGCTGACCCGCCGCCGTCCCGATCGCGAGCCCTCCCTGCCTCTCACGGTCAGGATCGTTCTGCCGCCGCGCCACCGGATCAGTCTCCTGCAAGCCCTCCTGGCCATGCTGCCTATCGCCGTGGTCTTGGCCGGCGGTTATTTCGCTTACAAGAAGTTCTCGGCCCCGCCGGCCGAGGTGGAACAACCTCCGGAGCTGCGGGAAGTCACCATCGAAGCGCCGCCGCCCCCGGAACCCGAGCCGGAACCGGAAGCGGCTCCCGAAGCGGAAGCGGAGCCGGAGGCGGCCCTGCCCGATCTTCTTTCCGGCAGCGACGGTGATCTCGGCCCAAGTACCGACATCTCCCTGGATCTGGCATTGGGCACCGGCAGCGGCGGCATGGCCATCGGCGTGGGTCCCAAGGGCGCGGCCGGCGCCTCGGCGGCCAAGGCCGCCTACGAGCCCGGTCAAGCCGAAAAGGATCCGGAGATCACCCAGGCCCAGGACCCGGTGATGCCCCGGCAGGCGATGGATAAAGGCGTTTCCGGCGGCTTCGTCGCCACCTTCGTGGTGAACCCCCAGGGCCGGGCCGAGAACATCCAGATCACTGGGTCACCGGCAGGTTACGGTTTCGAAGACGCCATCCGCAAAGCCCTGCTGAAGCGCCGTTATTCCCCCGCCATGGCCGGAGGTGTGGCCGTGCCCATGAAAATCCGGCAGCCCTTCGATTTCCGGATGGAATGAACATCGTGGTCCCTTCCGTTCTCCGCATCGCATTCCTCGGCGCTTGCCTGACTATGTCGGGTTGCGCCCTGTTCCGGGATTACAGCAGGCTGGAGGCTATCCCCGTATCCGTCCCCGCGGGAAATTCCATGGCCAAGGGCGACTCCGCCTATGAGCGCGGCGCCTTCGCCGAGGCCTCCCTGCATTACCGGGAAAGCGCCCGCCAAGGCGAGCAGACCGCCGTCGCCTGGTTCAACTTCGCCAACGCCATGGTCCGCCTGGAGCGCGTTCCCGACGCCATGGAAGCCTACCGCCGTGCCGTGGATGCCGCGCCGGGATTTCTGAAGGCCCATCAGAACCTGGCCGCTCTTTATCAGTTGCAAGGCGACCTGCCCTCCGCGGCCCGCCATTACCAGGCCGCCGCCCGCATCGACAGCTCCGACGCCAATTCCCGCTTCCGCCTCGGGGAGATGTCCCAGAAGACGGGCGATTTCACCGAGGCCGTAGCGTGGTACGAAAAGGCCATCCGCGCGGACAGTCTTGACGAGGCCTCCCACTCGGGCATGACCCAGGTGTTGCTTCTCACCCGGGATACGGCCAAGGCCCTGGCCTATCTGGAACGGTACAATGGCCGGGCCAAGGCTCCGAAATCCTGGGCGCTCATGTTGCAAGGGGATCTGCGGGTCCGCCGCGGCCTGGTTGAACAGGCCCTGCAATCCTTTCAAGAGGCCTCCCAGGTCGACACTGCAGATATGCGGCCTTTTCTGCGCATGGCCAAGGCCTTGCGCGGAGCGGGACGATCCCTGGAAGCGGCCGTCGTGGTGGAGGAGGCTTTGCGGACGCGGCCCGCGCGGGGCGAGCTCTGGGCCGCGGCGGGCAACCTCCGTTTCGAAGCCGGCGATCCCGTAGGGGCACGCGCGGCCTTTTCCCGCGCCTACCGCCTGGGAAGCCCGGACGGACTGGAAGGGCTTGAGATGCTGGCGGCCTGGCACGAACACCGGGGCGAGCGGGAGGCAGCCCTCGCCACCCGGAACTCCCTCAAGCTCCATTGAACCCCTCATGATCATTTCCCCGTACAGACGCGCGCCGGGCACCGGAATGAAAATGCTGAAAGGGATCATTTCCGCCGTCCTGGCTTGCATCACCATGGCCGCCGGAACCGAAACGGGCTCCGAAGCCGCTACGACCACTACGAC
>JALYSE010000305.1 GCA_030854955.1 Fibrobacterota bacterium
ACCTCTGGGGGACTGCAACGGATTGGCCCATTCCCCATCGGCCTGATGGGCATCCAACCGCCACCTTTCCGGGCCCGATCCGGGCGACTCCAGTAAGGCTTCCGCATAGGTCCCCGGCCTGCGGCCGTGGGCTTGCGGCAGGGATCCGGCCAATCCCACCCGCCATCGGGCCCGGGATTTTTTCCCGGCGCCGGAAATCGCCCCGCCCAGGAGGGTCACCGATGCGGGCGCGCCCTGGGAAGTCTCGAACCGCTGATGCGCGGCCTGGATGCGCAGAGCCGGACGGGTTTCCAAGGCGAAGCCGGCCACGTAAAGCAGGGCGTCCCGACGTTCGGGATCCACCGTCCCGCCATTTCGCTCCAGGCGATTCCACGTGCCCGCCGCTTCGGCGGTCCAGGCTCCCGCTTGCGCGCTCGCGCCCACGCCATCCAGGGCCGCTTGCGGCGAATGCAGCAGATCCCCGGTGCCCGAAGCTCCGCGCCACCCGGCATAAAAGCGGCTTCCCGTCACGAAGTCCAGGCGCGTCCGCTCCAGGGCGGAATGGAGATGGCCCGCGTGGAGAAAAATCCCGCGTGATCCGATGCGGAAATAGCGGTGGTACGGACGGTATTCCCGCAGCGCCAGGCGCCAGGCAATTCCCGGGAGGACGCCTTCGCTGCGGAGAATCGGTGAAGTGGATTGGCCTCCCGTGTCGCTCCGGGGATGGACGGTCCGGGAAACGGAAAACCGGCCGGAAGCCCGGTCCCCGCTGGCCGGGGCGAAAGGGAGGGGAGCGGCCTGCCCCTCTCCGGAAGCCGCATCGGACACCCGACCGGCGCTGGACGCCGCGGTGCCAGGTGCCGCAGTACGAGGTGCCGCAACGGCAGGGGCCGCATTCCGGCAGGCTTCCATGAGGGCTTCCCGTATGTCCGAAAAGCGCGCGTCCGTCCTATGGACCTCTGGCCTCGCCAGCAAGGCCTCGCAGTCCGCCTCCGGTTCTTCGGCGAGAAAATCCAGGAAAGCATGAAAGGCTTCCTGTCCCGCCAACCCCGCAGATACATTCACCCTGAGGATGTTCAGGGCCGACTCCGCTTCAGGGGAGAAGGCGCGGGCAGGAAGCGGGCAAAGCGCCATACATAGGCTCAAAATGGTGGAAAAGGAGAATATTTGGGGATTTTTGGAATAATTCAAAACTTGCCGCTTTCGGTATCCAACCTCTAAGATTGGGAAAGTTAAGCCCGGATTTCCGGACTGAATGGGACGGTTGTCACCGAGATGTCGAAGATCATCCATAGCCTGCGATTCCAGCTTCCCGCCGTCGTCATTGGCGTGTTCGTCGGAATCTTGTTCCTGTTGATGCTGTTCTTTCACGAGATGACAATCATCCTGGTCAAGACGCGCCAGCTCGCGGAATCGGCGGAGATCAATGATTACGTGGTGGGATGGCTGAGCAACCTTTCCTCCAGTGCCCGAGAGCGCACCAAGCTTATGTCCTTGGGGAACGAGAGCTACATGCGATCCTTCCAGGTCACCCTGAACGAAGTCGACGATCTCTATCGCGAGGTCGAGCGCATCGGACCGGAATCGACGGCGGTTTCGACCCAGCAATTGCGGGGCCTTCACGAAAAGCACACCGAATACTTGCAACTGCTGGACGGCTTCGCTAAGGACCAGACCCTCCGGATGCTCGCCAATCGTCAACTTGAGCATGTGCCGAAAACGCGTCCTCCGCCTCCGCCCAAGGTGGCCGTCGCGAAGAGTGGCGCCGGGAAGAAGGCCGCCGGAAAGAAGGCCGCTGGAAAGAAGGCCCGTAAGCGCGTCAAGACCTCCTTCAAAGGAGGTAAGCGTAACGTCAAATCCATCGAACCCGCCAAGCAGATCGATCTGGACTCATCCACCAATGAAACATTCAAGTCCTATGAGCAGATCCTCCGCGAGGGGCTGTTCATGGCCCAGGAAACCATGCGCGCCGAACGCAACGACAAACTTCACAGTCTGAGGAATTCGGTGGGCCGCGCCAAGGATCGTCTCATCTACTCCTTGCTCCTGCTGCTCGCGATGGTGGGCTACGTGGCCGTCATCTTGAAATGGAAGATTCTCGATCCCATGAAGAGCCTCAAGCATGGTGCTCTGGAAATCGGCAAAGGATCCCTGGGCTACCAGGTGAACGTCAACTCACGCAACGAAATCGGAGAGCTGGCCGACGTCTTCAACCGCATGTCGGTGCAATTGGACCAGAAGCGGAACGCGGAGATGCGGCTCAAGCGGCTGGAGGCCATCGAACAGATCGTCCGCAGCGTGAACCACGAAATTAACAACCCCCTGATGATCATCAGCGGCAACGCGGAATACCTGCTGGCCGTCCTAGAACACGGCGACGAAGGACTGAAGACCAAGCTCAACCACATCGTGTCCGAGGTCCGGCGTATTTTCAACGTGACGCAGAAGCTCAAGGAAATTAAGGAACCGATCACGGAGGATTACATCGGCAGCTCGGATCAGATGATAGATTTGGCCCGCTCCAGCCAGATCCGCCGGAGGGACTTCTGATGCGCGTCATGGCGATGGGGGCGTGGCTGGCGGCTACCCTGCTTTTGGTGGGCTGCGCGGCATCCAAGACTGCGTCGGTCCCGAAAGAGGTGGCGAGAGCCCCCATGGACAGGATTCTCGCGCGCATGGTGTGGAAAGGCGATCTCGATCGAGCCAAGATGACTGCGGACAGCCTGTTCTTCTCCAAGGAGCCGGCGGAAAAGGAGATCGCTCTCTATTGGAAGGCCGTGATCTGGCTCTACCGCAACCAACCCGATTCGGCCCTGGTCATATTGGACGCAAACCAGGGCAAATGGACCGGAGGCCTGCGGCGGGTGCATTCCTCCCTGCTCCTGGCGATGGCCCGCGATGATAGCCAGACCCGGTCGGCAAGCCATAACAGGCACGAAGAAGCCGCCAAGTCGGCGCCGGACAAGTCCATGCAGGACCGTATCGATGCGCTCCAGAAGGAGACCGGGGAACTGCGCGCTGAGAACGCGCGCCTGGAGTCCGAGAAGGAAAAGTATCAGAAGCTGCTGAAGGACCTCGATGGCATCCACTGAGTTTTGACCGGAATTGCTAATTTCCCATCCGTGGACGACATACGCAAAGACCTGTTCCAATCCCTTCACCGCTTGGTCGTGAAGGTGGGCACCAAAATCCTGGTCGGGGACGACAATGCGCCCTCCTGGGAACAGCTCAACCACTTGGTGGCGCAATTGTCCCTGCTCCATGACGAAGGCTACGCGGTCGTCCTGGTGACATCCGGGGCTGTGGGGGTGGGCATGAGCACCCTGGGCTATAAGACGCGTCCCAAGAAACTGCCGGAGAAACAGGCCTGCGCCGCCATCGGCCAGATTCGCTTGATGCATATGTATTCCGAATCCTTCGCCAAGCGCGGCAAGACCGTGGCCCAGATCCTCCTGTCCGGGGACGACTTCCGCGACCGCACTCGCTTCAACAACATCCGCAAGACGGTCGGGACCCTGCTTGACAAGCGGGTCATCCCCATCATCAACGAGAACGACACCATCACCACCGAAGAGATCAAGGTGGGGGACAACGATAAGCTCAGCGCGGACGTGGCCCATTTCCTGGAAGCCGATCTGCTCATCATCCTCTCGGACGAGGACGGCCTGTTTACCAAGAATCCCAAGTCCCATTCCGACGCCGAAGCCATCTCCGTGGTGCCCCGCATCACGGCCGAGATCCTGAAGCTGGCCGAGGAGAAGCCCGGTTCCAAGGTGAGCGTGGGCGGCATGAAGGCGAAACTACTCGCCATCCGCCAGGCGACCGAAGCGGGGACTCCCGCCGTTCTGACGCGCGGTCATGGGGCACGCCTGCTGGACCTGGTGAAAGGCAAATCCCTCGGCACCCTGTTCCTGCCGAATCCAGACAAAATCGGGCGCAACAAGCGTTGGCTGGCCTTCGTTTCCAAGGCCCGGGGTCAGCTGTTTCTCGACGAGGGTGGCGTCAAGGCCATGCGTACGCGCAAATCCAGCCTGCTTCCGGCGGGCATCCGCGACAGCAAAGGATCCTTCAAGACCGGCGATTTCGTGGAAATCTGCAATCTGGACGGGGACGTAATCGGACGGGGGCGTTCGGCCTATTCCGCGGCCGAAGTCCAGATCATCCGGGGCCACAAGAGCAACCGCATTCCGGATCTTTTGAACAGGAAAGGCCCCGATGAAGTGATCCATCGGGACCAATTGGTCATTTTTTGACCTTGGACGACGCTCTTCACAATCGCGCCTGTCAATATAAAATCGGGAGGGTGCCTACTCCAATTCCTCCGACCAGACCTTTTGCCCCGGCCCAGCCGGCTTTGCGGCATGGGCATTCCTGTCTACATTTACATCCACTATGGACGACATCATTTCCTATGCCCGGGTTCTGGGCGAAAATGCCCGGGACGCCTCCCGGACCCTGAGGGCCTTGCCCCGCGCAAAACGGGATGGAGCTCTCAAGGCCCTGGCCGCAGCCCTGATCGCCTCACAGGAGAGGATCCTGGCGGAGA
>JALYSE010000095.1 GCA_030854955.1 Fibrobacterota bacterium
GTCCATCACCTTGCCGTTCCCGTCCCAGAATACCACGGCCACCTGATTCTCGCTGAGGCGCGCTTCCCGGGGTCGGAAGAAGAACCCGTAGATGACCAGGAGCATCCCGGATACAACCAGAACGAATGCGACCATCCAGGGGAAGACGGGGACGCCTTGCTGGGCATGGAAGGCATTGATGCTGGAGTAGGAGGCCCAGAAGACGGCGGCGATTCCGGAGCCGTAGACGCCGCAGGCGAAAACCCCCATCACGGCGATGCGGAGGGGATCGGCCTTGAAACGTTTTCCATGGGCGACGGGTTCGGTGGAGGTGTTTGCCATGCCCTTAAAATAGCATTCCCTGTCGCGGCCAAAGCGATGCCCTTACGCTTATCCCCAGCCCCGCCGCAATCGTTCTTTTTACATTTACCGGGGACGAACCGGAAGGAAGCGCCTCTTAGATGTTCACCCTCATCGATTGGCTCGTGATCGGCCTGTATTTCGCGGTCATGGCCGGCATCGGGTTTCACTTTTCCAGCCGCAACCGCAACCTGTCCGATTTCATGTTTGGGGGCGGTTCCATGCCTTGGCTGGCCGTGGGCATCTCCCTCATCGCCACCTCCATCAGTGCCAGCACCTTCATGGGCAATCCCGCCTACACCTATACCAACGATATGCGCTTGCTGATGCTGGTGGCCGGCTCCATCGCCGCCATCTTCGTCATCGGCAAGGTGTTCATCCCCCGTTACAAGGCCGCCGGGATTTCCTCGGCCTACGAACTCCTGGAAAAGCGCTTCTCCCGTCCCGCGCGCCTCTTGGCGGCCGGACTCTACTCCTGCCACCTGATGATGCGGGTGGGCATGCTAATGTACGTCCCGTCCCTCATCATCGAGCAGATGACCGGCCTCAGGAGCGGATACGCCATCGGCGTCATGGCCATCGGGTCCATCATCTACACCTATTTCGGAGGCATCCGCGCCATCGCTTGGACCGACGTGATGCAGTTTGCCATCTTCATGGGCAGCGGCCTGATGGTCATCTTCTTCTGCGCCCACGCCATCGGCGGGGTGGGGGAAACCTTCACCCTGGCCTCCGAAGCCGGCAAACTGCGCTGGTTCGACGCCACCTGGGATCCTTCCGTCGCCACCAACATCTGGACCGCCGGCATTGTCTATATCGTGTTCGAGGTGGCCATCCGCGGCTGCGATCAGCAATTCGTCCAACGCTACCTGTCTACCAAGAACGCCAAGGAAGCGAACTTCTCGTCCATCACTTCCGTGGTGCTGGGGCTTTGCGTCAGCCTGGTCTTCTATTCGGTGGGTGCGGTGCTCTATGTCTATTTCCAGGTGAAGCAGGTCTCGGTCCTGCCTGCGGGCATCGAGGGCAACAACGTGTTCGCCTACTTTATCATGAACATCCTTCCCACCGGGTTGAAAGGACTTCTGGGCGCGGCGGTATTGGGAGAAGCCCTGAGCTCCCTCAATTCCACCTACAGCGCGCTTTCCAATACCACGGTGGTGGACTTTCTCGGCAAGCGCCAGGATGGCGTGGAATCCAACGGCGGCCTCAAGTCGGCCAAGCTCTGGGTACTCATCTGGGGAGGCATGGGCACCCTGATGGCGCTCGTCTGCGCCATGGGCAGCAAGACCATCCTGGACAAGGCGCTGTTCTTCACGTCCCTGTTCACCGGCCCCCTACTGGGCCTGTTCCTGCTGGCCTTCTTCCGGCCGAACCTGAATCCCCGGGCCGTCGTCATTGGGGCAGTCCTGGGCATGGCCACCTTGGTGCCTTTCACAACCATCCCCATCCTGCCGCCGGGGACCTGGAAACCCCTGCTGGCACTGGCCTGGCCGTGGAATCCCGTGATTTCCCTGATCGCGACGGTCCTGTGGGCCCATGTGTTCCATTTGATCCTGCCCAAGCGGGAGCTTCGGGAAGTGGCCGCTACGCGATAATTCTTATCCTTCGGTCAGCCCTGTCTTCGTTCCATTCGCGGAGGCCTGATACGATAAGGATTTCATTGCTTCTTTCCCTGCGTGCGTTGGCCGGGACCGCGTCCGCCCAATCCCTGCTCTGGTCCAAACGGATAGGCGATTCCACCGCGCAGACGTTGCATTCACTGAAGTTAAAAGCCCATCCCCACGGCCACTCCCGGTACGAACAGGATTTCCGAGTGGACGAAGTCAACGCTTACGCTAGGCGCCAGGCTGACTGGGCCTATATGGAATCCGTATTCCACTGTCCCGCGCATCAGGAATGCGGCATGCCCGTCGGCTACTACCAGCGCGGGAATAGCCGCCACCTTCAAGGCGGCAAACGGATGCACCGCGACTCCCAAACCAGCGATTTGTTCGTCATGCTCCGCGAAGACCATCTCCAAAAGCGCCGTCACCCCCATCTTTGGGTTGAAAAGGAATTCATAATCTAATCCCAGGGAGGGGTAGACATGGGAACCATGGATGGTCGCCCCCAGGAACAAAGCCAGGTGGTTGTGGTGAAAAGGATGGGCCGGGTGCGAATCATGGCGTTCATCAGGCGCGTGGGGACCCTGCGCGGCGTGGGACGGTTCCGGGGCCAGGGAAACGGGCTCGAAGTGGGGATCTGCTTCCGGCGGATTTTTCTGATTTCCCTGCGGTTCAATTGCGAATCCCGAAACCGCCGAAATTATGAAAAACCAATGAAAAAATCGCATTCTGATACCTTCCTCATGCGCATGCTTCGCGCGAGGACATTATAGGGGGTGGAGGGAGCCTAAGTCAAAGCCGTGCGCCGAAAATAGCTGCCAAGTCGATTCCAAAATGACATCCCGAAGCGGGGGCGGTTCTGCAGCTCGGATAATACGGGTTCAGCCTGGCTTTCGGCTGTGATGGCTATGGAGAAAAAGTTCCTGGGTTTGCTATTTTTTGAATACTTCGATCCAAATCGACTCGGGCTCTTCATCATCTATTTTTCCGGAAATGAGCCAATTAGTATTCTCAAATATTTTATAATCTTTGCCATCCGCAATATTTTCAATCGAATCTTTTTTGATTCTGTTGATGATCTTTGAATCCGGTACGATCTGGTAGCTATTCTGGATTTTGACTAATAATTCATCTAATCCCGGTTCGATTGGGATAAGCTCAAGCATTATGGATTTCATTTTTTAACATCCTATTCTGATTCGATTGGTTTAGAAATTAATTATTCATGTGGATAACCCGTGGAAAATAGACGCGCCCCCGGAACCGGCATTGTCCGGGAAGCCAGGACTCGTAAAGCGCCAGGTTGGTGCCCCCCCTGGCTCTTCGCTAAAAATTGGGTCGAGTACTGCAAGGGGGAGCCGTTTGCGGGACCCAAACAGGTTTTGGCTTCCTTGGGACGGTACACGCATCGGGTGACGATATCCAACTCCAGGCTTCAGAGCATGGAGGAAACCCACGAGAGTGGATATCCTTCAACCGCGAAACGCTGCCTCGATCGCAGTAATGTCAATTTTCTTCATAGCCATCATCGCATTGAACGCCCGTTTGCCGGCTGCGCGGTCGGGACTGGTGTATGCTTTCGTCAGGGCGATCGGCGTTATCTGCCAAGAAATTCCCCACTTGTCCTTGCACCAGCCGCACTCACTCTCCTGACCGCCGTTGCCGACGATCGCGTTCCAGTAGCGATCCGTTTCGACTTGGTCTTCGGTCGCAATCTGAAACGAGAAGGCCTCGTTGTGCTTGAACGCGGGTCCGCCGTTGATTCCGAGGCATGCAACGCCTAGCACGGTGAACTCGACAGTCAACACCGCCCCTTCTTTCCCTGATGGATAATCCCCAGGTGCGCGGTGCACCGCGCCGAGAGACGAAGAGGGAAATGTCGCGGCGTAAAATCGCGCAGCGCCCTCGGCGTCGTCATTGTACCAAAGGCAGATCGTGTTCTTTACAGTGTTCGTCATGTTATTTTCCCGCTAAGATTATGGTTTCTGTCGACGATTTCTTTTTCCGATTCTGATATTCCGATTCTTCCCGCTCCCCAAAAAAATAATTTATTTCATTGGTCAACTGCCACTATTCGAGGCTCATTCGCTTAACGTTTGCCATGGCGAAGTTGGTACATCCCTTGGTATGATGGGCAGAAAAGACGATGATTTAGAAGGAGAGTTCCAGGCTCAGGGATTGTACTTGATACCGAGGTGGACTCGGGTTCCCTCGACACGAAAACGGCGCCAGAATTCACCATTCGGGTACCGAACCCCAAAGCGATTCGAATTTTGGTTGTGTCGGGCAATCAGCTGAAATGTATTTCCCTGGTATGGGGTTTATCAATCCATCCGGCGTTATGGAGAGACTCGGCCATCGAGGCCGGGCCTGGCTCGTATTTGCCGGCCTGACCTCCCTGGTAGTCCTCTTCATCATGTTGACCGCCCATGTCCGCGACTTCCATGCGACCGACGAGAAGCTCCTGCTGCTCATGCGGGAACCCGGGGATCCCAAAAACGCCATCGGCACTCCCCGATTCGAGGAGTTCATGCGCGACATCTCCGCCCTCGGGAGCCAGGGTGTGCTGTTTCTGGGCGTCTTCGCCGCCAGCGGGATGCTGGTCCTACGTCGGCAATACCATGCGGCCATCCTGCTCATCGTCGCCGCCGTGGGCGCCTATTTCGTGGCCGCCGGGCTTAAGGGGATCTTCGATCGGCCCCGTCCCAGCCTAGTTACCCATTTGTCTTTCCATACCGGGACCCGCAGCTTCCCCAGCGGGCATTCGGTGATGGCCGCAGCGGTCTACCTCACCCTGGGAGCCCTGCTGTCTCGCTTGGTCAAGCCCATGGGGCAAAAGATCTATTTCATCTCCATGGCGGCACTCCTAGCCTTCATCATTGGTGCCAGCCGCATTTACCTGGGCATGCACCATCCCACCGACGTGGTGGCGGGGTGGATCATCGGAGTCTACTGGGCCGGGCTTTGCTGGGAGGTCATGACCGTGATGCAGCGGCGCGGCAAGGTCGAGCCGCCCCGATGAAGGTTCCGGTGGCAGGCCAATCAGGTGAGTTGGTGATTGGGCTGCGCGGCCGCCAAGTCAGGCTTGCTGACCAGTTCGCACCCCTCCGGCACGATGATGCGCAAGGCGCGCGGTCGGATGCGGTACTCGAGCGGCGATCGCAGCCGTAGGAATTCCCCGTCGTTCATGATATCGACCGGCCCCTCGCCGGAGACACTCACCGTGAAGCTGGGAACCGCCTTGCGCACGATGTCCGGATCCTTGTCCCAGCGGCCCGCCAGCAGCTCGCCGAGCAGGCGGATACGACCCAGGCGCCCCTGGTGTTGGGAGACATAGACGCCGAGCCGTCCGGAGTCCAGGGAGGCTAGGCGCGGTTGGCCGCCGAAGCCGCCGGGCAGGAAGGGATTGTTGGATACGATGAAAATGCAGCTCGCGCAGCGGCTGTAGGTGTCGCCGGTCTGGATCTCCACCTCCCGGGCGGGCGCCTTGAACAGATCCATGAGCACCGACCAGGCGGCCGCCGGGTATTCCAGCCCCAGGGGACGACCGCGGTGGTCCTCGCGGTGGCGCCCGAAGCTATTCAGGAAACCATACATGGAGGAGAAGACGAAGGCATGGCCGTTGACCTCACCGATGTCCGCGTGCCGGACCGAGCCGGCCGCAAGGCTGCGGATGGCCTCGGCAGGATCTTCCGGGATCCCCAACGCCCTGGCCAAGCGGTTGCGGGTGCCAAGAGGGAGGATACCAAGGGGGGTGTTGGTGCCGGCTAGTAGCTTGGCCGCGGTTCGGATGGTTCCGTCCCCGCCAGCCACCATCACGGCCTCGGCGCCATTTCGGACCGCGCGCCCAACGTGCTCGGCGAGGTGGCGCGGCTGCGTGGGGTGCACCTCCGCTTCCACGTGGGCCTGCTTGAAAAGCTGGGCGATCCGGCGCGCGGTTTGGGTGCCATTTCGACCCAGGAGCCGTCCTGAGCGGATGTTGAGGAATACGGTGGCGGTGGTGATTGGCATTTAGTCGTCTCTGAGGTAACCGCTGTTGGGACAGGTACCTTCTTTGATTAACAATCCGCGCGGACCGGGAGCAAGTAATGCGGAAGGCGAATTCCGGAGCCCCCTGCACCGGGAGCTTTCCGGAGGATGCGATGGATCGCATGAATCAGCCATCGGTGCCGGGACCGGACCTGGGGCAGCCCCATCGTCCACAAGCAAATACCTGGGTTGCGCGGACCCGTAACCGGGTTCCCGCCGCGCTTCCGCCGGGCCGCAAGGAACCTATATTCGGTTCCATGGCCCGCCCCCGACCGTCCACCTGGCTTAAGGCCCTTGTGTTCCTGGCCCTCGCCTTCTTCATCCTCCGCTATGCCGACCTCGGCCGGGTGGGGGCGCACCTTGAGCGCATTCCGCCTGCGGCATATGCCCTGGCCTTCGCTGCCCTGCTCGCGAGCCTGGCCCTCCAGGCCCTTAGGTGGAAGCTGTTGCTAAAGGATCCCGCCATCCCATACCGCGAATGTTACACCTTCATTGGGGTCGGGTCTTCCCTGGCTATGATCTCGCCATCCAGCCTCCTCGCCGACGGCGCGGTCGGATATTGGCTCGGAAGGCGCCAGGATGGCGTCCTGCGGGCCCTTTCCGCCCTGCTAGCGGCCCGCATCATGGGCGCCGCAGTCGGAGTCATCCTGCTCTTGGCCGCGCTCCCGTCCCACCTGTGGGTCTTTCGTGAGTTACGCCTGGAGGGAACCTCCCACCGCGTTCTGGCCGCAGCCATCCTGGTTCTGGTCCTCGCGGCCGGCACGGCGCTCGCCTGGCGCTACCGGGAAAAGCTCGCCAAGCTCGTCGATCGCGCCCTGCCCATCCTCAAGGATCCGCTTTCCCTTGCGGTCGCCCTGGCCCTCAGCCTGGGCGTGCAACTCCTCCAGATCACGGCACACTGGATAGCCTACCGCGCCATCGGCGCGCCCATCGCCTTTTTCGATCTCCTCTTCTTCCTGCCCCTTATCACCTTGCTTCAAATGGTCCCCATCTCCCTGGGCGGGATGGGGGTGCGGGAAGGGTTGGGAATCTTCTTCTATACCATGCTGCCGGGGGTGGGCAGGGAGGCCGTACTGGCGGAGGCCGGGTTCCGGTACCTGCTGATGGCCGTGATGGCTGGCGTTAATATCGCGGTGGCGTGGGCGGTTTTGGGCAGGCGTGGACGGCGATCAGACCGTAGCCCCCAAGCCGAGACGGCTTGAAGTCATGAGTTTTTTTGGCTCGGGCTGTCTGGGCGTCGTTACGCAGGGAAAGACTCATTTCCCGTCAACGAAAAATTGGCATCGAACTTAATCGCCAAGGGCGTGCCCGACGACATTGCCCGCTTTTTTGCGGCCACCAAGCAAGAATCAGTTTGCCCCAATGATACGACATGTGTTTATACTGAGCTTTTTCTCAATGGATCGACACGTGTCATGACCCTGCAGGTCAGTCCTCACCAGCAATTAACAACCACACCGTCGGATTCGATCCCTACTGCCACCGGGCGCGCGTCAATTTACGGATTCACCTACGCATCCAACGATCAATCGGACGGCAACACCAAAATCGATCTGGACTATTTCATTCCCAAGGCGGGCCTTCCCAAGACGGGCCTCCCCAAGGTCGCCTTTGCGCGCATCGCGGCAGGCGCCGCTGCGGTTGATGGCGCGGGTATTTCCTGGGGAGAGATCGGTAAGACGGGAGCCGACGTTACCATTGGAACCATCATTGATGCGGCGAAGGATAAAGGCGTGAAGGTCGGGCCGCTCGGATCGATCTATGCTTTGGCCTCGGCAGCCTCCAATGTCGCCGGCGCCATGGATCTGGCAAAGCAGAACGGCAAATGGCTGGCCGAACTGGATGCCCTGGAGAAATGCGCGGCCAATCCGACCAATCAGGTCTCGAAAAGTGACCCGAACTACTCCAAGGACGCCGTTGCCAAGCTACACGCATCGCGTAGCGAGTTGAAGGAAGTGAACGCGGTCCGATTTCTAAATCAGATGACCGAAACCGGCTCCGGCATCATCCCCGCCACGGCGGTTCTCTCCGTCGGCTTGAAGCAGGGTTTCCTTTGGAACGAGCAGACGCTGGGAGACTACAGCGAGAATACCATCATGCGGGAGGCTAGACTGATGGTCGTCAAGTGCGAAGATCCGGGAAAGCTGGACGGTAATGTGGATGTCGTCTGGGAATGCACAATCCCCTGGGGGTCCCAGGTTGATCATAAAATCACCCATGCTGTGACTTCGGTGACATGGGTATGGAGCCCCATGGAAAGAAAGTATATCGCGGAAGGCCAGTACACCTGTGAGAACGTAAAAACGGTCACCGGGTCCGGAAGAACCTGCACCACCAAAGGTTCCGCCGGTGGCAGCCTGGAAGCTTCAGGGCGGCTGATGATCTTCGACGATCCGGCCCTCCAGGCGGTTTTCGGCTTTGGTTATTCTGCTGCCGGACAGATAGTGACATATGGAACCATGAGTGACGATCGCGGCGGGACCTATCCCGAAAAGGTCCCGTTGACGATCAACTGGCTGCCTAATGTCACAGGCTTCCCGGGGACTGGCGGCAGCATCGAGGGAGAGCGGACCAATCCCAGCTGCGTGGGCGGGAGTGCCACGGGATCCGAAAAGATCAAATATCAGTTTTCGGTACCACCGGCCAATTAGGTCAAATCTTCTTCCAAGTGGCAATGGGAATTCGCTCATTTCCCATCAACTAATACTTTAAATCCTCCATAAACCATACGCTTCATGTCAAAGGGCATGTTCTTAGGTGAACCTGACTCAGTTATTTCCTTCATAACCTTTTTATTGACACTATCTCGATGAGCCCGCGATTTAAATACAATGAATGCAAATATAACAGTTTCACCCGCTTTCAATTTCATCAGACGTGGAAATGGGGTTCCCCACTTTGAAGCCAGAGCGTCACCTACGGATTCCTTATAATCAAGAGCGCCATGTTTCATCCAAACTTTTTTTCCAAGTAGCGCCATTTTCTTGTAAGCCTTTAATTTCTTCTTTGGAATAGGAATTAAAAAGCCATCCACGTACTTCATTTATTACTCCTTAGTTTACAAGTGTCTCTCAAATTGCAAAACAGCTAGGTCATGTTCAATCGGCTCGACCTTACCTTTTCAATCGGGTTAATACGTCGTCCAGTTGGGTGAACCGCTTGGCCATCATGGCCTTGAACTGCTCTAGCCATTTCTCGATTTCACGTATTTTGGCTACCTTCAAATGGTATCGGATTTCGCGCCCTTGCTGTTTCTGTTCCAGCAGTTCGCATTCCACCAGGATTCGGATATGCTTCGAAACGGCCTGCCGGCTGGTCTCGAAATGCTCGGCCATGGCATTCGGGGTCATCGCCTGCACGGCCAGGAGCATGACTATGGCGCGCCGGGTTGGATCGGCGATGGCCTGGAAAATGTCCCTTCTCATCCGAATCCCTGTGGTTAATGCACCACCATTCGGTAGCAAGTATACATGCAACCAATCGATTGCGCAACTTAATTCTGAGGATTTGGCGCTTCAGGGGCAAATTCTGCAAAAAAGGAGTCAGAAAAACTTGTTCCCATGCTCTATATATTAATGATTGAAGTTCCTGCTGTGGCTAAGACCTTTGTTTTGGTTTTAGCGGGCGAGTTTTCTTGCATTCCGGCTGGTGTTTTTATTCTTCTCCGCAGGTGGTTTTTGAAATTTACATTGGTCTTGTGCGGGGGTAAATAAGCAAAACGGTCGCGCCATTGCCGAAGTTCGCTCTGGGTGAGGCCGGAAGTGCGAGGGCAAGAGCGAAATGGGGCTTTTAGCCATTGTAGCGAACGCCCACGCGCGCAATGAAACCGGGCTGAAGCAATCTAACGTAGCCTACAGAAAGATGACTTCGCAGGAAGGTAGTGCAGCTAAAGCCCAGCTTGAGTTGCCTGGCACTCCCCAAAACCAATTTGGGCGTAGCCCCGAGCGAGGAAACTGGGTGAATCGGCCTGGATTACTCAGGAGGATTATGGATTAGTGGGAGGTTGGAACCGGAGTGAAAGGTTGGAAAAGGGTTTCGATTTACCTATGCTCTCGAAACCCCAGTCAAGATGAGACAAGGAGTGGTCGTGGATATTGAAGGTCAGCGTCGGTCCAGTAAATTCGAGGATCGCGGCAGAGGCAGTCGCGGCGGCGGCGGCTTGCCGATCAACGCCCTCTTTTCGATTGTGCGATTGCTCGGCGTGAAGGGTACGGCCGTCGTCGGGATGCTGGCGGCTGGCGTGTTCTTTCTGGCTCCTGCGGGAGTGAAACAGGCGCTTCTTCGCGCAGTGTCGGGCGGCTCTCAGGCCTCGGACCCGAGCACTTCGGGAACGGGTAGCGCTTGCCAGGCCACGCCCACCAACGGTAAGGCCTGCGACTTCTCGCGCGCCATCCTCGCTTCCACCGAAGAAGTGTGGACGACGCAGTTTCAGCAGGTTACGCTGCCCAGCTACGGTAGCGCGCCGGGCCGGTACCAAGAGCCCACCTTGGTCGTATTCTCTGAAGCCGTTGCCACCGGTGGCTGTGGCAACGCATCGTCGGATATGGGGCCCTTCTATTGTCCCGGCGATCGCAAGCTGTACATCGACCCAACTTTCTACGACGTCATGGAGCAGCGGCTGAAGGTGCCTGGCGACTTCGCGCAGGCATACGTGATCGCGCACGAGGTCGGTCATCACATCCAAAACCTGATCGGCTCTACCAAGATGCAGCCCGCGGGCGAGACCAGGAACCAGGTGTCGGTGCGGGTCGAGCTACAGGCTGATTGCCTGGCCGGTGTGTGGGGACACAGCGCCAAGGAGGAGCTTAAAATCAACAACGACGACTTGAAAGAGGCCGTCAACGCCGCTCACGCTATCGGTGACGATGCCCTCGGCAACTCCAACGCCAGCGACTATACGCACGGCAGCAGTGCGCAGCGCATCCGCTGGTTCCGCCGCGGCTTCGACACCGGCGACCCGCGCCAGTGCGACACCTTCGCCGTCACGAAGTACGCAGAGCTCTAGTTCAGTGCGTCAGCTACGATCACCCGAACGTGGACTAAGGCCGCTCAGTACTCGCCCTAGATAGCTTGCAGTTGAGTGGAGACACTTTTCATGCTGCCATGGCCAGGGTTGAAACCTTGGTTCCTGGAAACGGCTGAACAACCCTTAAGAATTGGAATACGGCCTGCATCAAGGATTCCTTCGTCGTGTGCCGGTGGTTCCGGTTGACATGCTCCCCGTTCTGACATTGAAAGCACGAGCCAAAAATTGCTTCCGGTTCTTTCCTGGCGTCATGATCAAGTGCTGCTGTCCTCTTTTCATGTAGGTAGGACTGGCTTGAGGATTCAGATCGACGTTAGCCTCCACATAAAAGACTTCGTGTTTCGTCGATACCTTTTTAACCAACCGGCTAGTATTTACCAAAACCCTTCGGCGTCCACGCACCGGAATACGTAGGGCTGGACGGGGGCGTCCTCTTCGGCAGCCCATTTCCAACGGCAAATTCCGAATATGGCTGATGCAAAGTTTGATCCCGGTTGGCTCATGGATCTCCTACGACAAAAGGTCCAAGGTCCAAGTTGACCGAGACCATCCACTTTGTTGAGGAGACATATCCAGAACAGCAATCAATCGCTCGATGAGGTCATCCGTGACTTTCCGAGGTTCGTATGAAAAACGCAAATCGGATAGGAATGATTTACCCCTGTCTTCGAACGGAGCGTCACCGGTGCGACTTTTTTCTCCCGAAAGACGTGCCGGTGGCGCTCGTCAGGTTGAATTGCGTTTGTTAACCGGCTCGTCATTTCCGGATCTCTTGGATTTTCAACCTGATTTTTTCCGAATTCATTTCTGGCCCTGAAAATACTCTCAAATCACTTGCCCGAAGGGCAACTTTTCGAGGCCCATGTCGCCTAACGTTGTAACGTTGGCCCAGCCAGAAGTGGCCTGGGAAGGCATGCGCGATGAGCGAGGACGCGGCCGGAGTTGGGAATATGTCCCCCGGAGGCCGCGCCCACAGCTCGTAATGAGAACCGTTTTTGAGCAAGCGGTCGTAGGCGCCAAGCGAAGTTCGCGCCGCTCAAAAATGAGTTCGGATTGCCGCGCAACCTTCCCAGGCCATTTGCGAACCCGAAATGCAGAGCATGCCTGCGTGTTCCTGGCTAGGTCCTTGTTGTACGACCGTTCCCGCTCTTAAAATTTAGGGCGCATTCATTCTGCTTAGAAGTTGATCCCGAAAAGCAAGTTGGCTTCACCATAACTATTCGGCAAAATTGTTTTGATTACAACCTTTGAGACCTCGCCAAATAAATAAAAAGGTAAAAATACTGGGTGGGCACCATCATTACTTTCCATTAACTGTTTTGGCGACCGTGAAGGGAGCATAAGTCCAAAATTCAAGTCGATGCTAAACCAGCCAAGGATGAATTTCCTTCCAAGGAATCCACCGGCTGAAAAATAGTCGAAGGATTCACCTGTAAATCGTTTGTCGATGGCGGTATACCCTCCGCTGATTTCAAAATAGTACGGCTTTTTCAGCGAAAGGTACCTTCTTCCGCTCAAGTTCAACCCATATCCAAGGATTTGGTAATCATTCGAGTCAAGCAAAGACATCTCTCTTACCCACCAGTAACCCGATCCTTTTGCAATCACGCTGTATTCTCCTTGTCTTTTTTCATAACTGAAATGCGCTCCACGAGCGTATGTAACCCAAGACAACGGCCCTTGAAGCGTAACCGTTTGAGTTGGAAGTGCAAAAGATGTTGATCCTATCAGCGAAATAAGCAGTAAGGTAAGTAGGCTGAGAAATTTGCAAGAGATCATGTAGCTGTACTTGTCCGGGTGTTTGTTTTTTCGCCCAAAATTCAATTTACTTCTTATTGCCCTCGACCGGAAGGATCGAGGGCAAGCACTTTAAGAGCGGGAATGTTGTACAACTACTACGCGCCTCTATTGTGTATTAGTTACCCATTCACGCACTATCATTGCGTGTTAGGTCCCAATTCACGCACGTCGCTCCTCTCACCATGCCGCCGAAGGTAATCCATCGGGCTCACGATCCTTGACACATGGTGTGCGGCCATGTGAGTATACCTTTCCGTTGTTTTTGAACTGCTGTGGCCAAGAAGGACCTAGATGGACCTTAAATCCGTTCCGTGCTCCAAGAGATGGGTGGCATTCCTTTTCGAACCAAAATGATACCACGAGTTGTAGGGATGTAGTTTCGATTCTGGTCGGATCCAAAACCTGGGGTAATTTCTGATCTTCCTCGAGTCGAGTAAGCTTTTCCACTTGGGCTGGGTGGTGAAGGACATGAAGAAAAATGAACGAGAGGCCATCCCTGTGCAGGTTGGTTGAAGAAGCGGATAGATTCCCATTTTTTCGAAGCCGAAGGAGGTAGGATTCAATCTCACCTTGCCTAAATTTCCGAGGATCGCCCCTGCCCTTCCTCTCCGACCCCGTGGCCCGTCTCCCAGTCTTTCCCCCGCGGGTTCAATCTGAAAAAAATACCTCCGTGGCAGGAGCAGATCCCTTGCTACCATTCGTCCTTGGGTTCAGGAGGATTGCGGAAATGAATAGCACGCTGATGGGCATGGCCTTGTTCCTGATTTTCTCCGCCATGACCCCGGCCCAATCGGAACCTGCCGAAACCTGGGCCCTGGGCGTCAACTACTACGCCCTCACCTTCCATCCCGGCGGCGGTGGTGCGGAATACCCCCGACAGTTCGACGACAAGGCCTACTGGGTGCTGCAAGTGGGCGGCGAGGCCTACGCGGACTATTACCTCAAACCCTGGTTCCTGTTGCGCGGTGCCGGATCCCTCTACAAGGATTGCGCCGATGTATGGGCCGGCTTCGCCCATTTCGGATTCCGCTTTAACTGGAACCTGGCCCAACGCCTGGCCTTCCGCATCGGCATCGGCCCCAGCTTTCTCTGGCGCGAAAGCTGGCTGGGCGTGGTGGACCGATACCGGGCGGATGCCTTCTTCGGTCGCCCCAAGAAGACGGACCGTTTCCAAAGCGCCTGGATCGGGTACGGCGGCAATCTCGAAGCTGAGTACAAGGTCACTCCCCGTCTGGGCTTGATCTACAGCGTGGTCCCGGGATTCCCCCTGGTCGTAACCAACAGCTTGGGCCTGCGCGCCGGGTTTTGAAGCCCAACCCTTTTCCAATTCCCCACCCGGCCGAGTACCATCATGCCCTAAGGTGGGAATCGGCTTATATTCCTATTTGGGAACCGGGGTACCGGTTTGTGTGGGACGGGCATCATGTTCAATAGGCAATCGACGCGGAAGGCCCTGCTGGGGGCATGCCTCCTTTTCATCCCATTTGACCAGGCCCATGCGCAAACCGCCGGCCCCGTTTCCTTCCGCAAAGTCAAACTCAATCCCCAGTTCTATTCCGAAGGTATCCACTACGCCGACCTGAACAAGGACGGAGTCAAGGACATCATTGCCGGACCCTATTGGTACCCCGGCCCCGCCTTCACCCAAAAGCTTTCCTTCCGGCAACCGCGTGCGGCCCCTTTCGCCCTCACCGGGGACTCCGATTGCTATTCCATTTTCCCTTGGGATTTCAACGGGGACGGATGGACGGACATCCTTTCCATGCGCCTGCCCGGAGGCGTCGAAGCCGTCTGGTACGAGAACAACAAAGGCGCCCAGGGATATTGGACCGAGCATATCGCCTTTTCCATCGCCCAGAACGAGTCTGCGGTCCTCACGGACATGGACGGAGACGGCAAACCGGAACTGGCCACCAACTCCAACGGCTTCGGCGGATGGGCCTCGCCGGATTGGACCGACCCCAACGCCCCCTGGACCTTTCGAAACGTGACCGCCAAAGGAACCTGGGGCGCCTTCACTCACGGCTTCGGAACCGGCGACGTCAACGGTGACGGCCGCCGCGATCTCCTCTTCTCCACGGGCTGGTGGGAACAACCGGCTCTCCTGTCCGCCACGCCCTGGGTCCATCATCCCGCAGCATTCTGGGGCCAGGCCGCGCCCCTGGAAGGCCCCGGAGGCGCGCAGATGTTCGCCTACGACGTGGACGGCGACGGAGACAATGACGTCATCACCAGCCTGCAGGCTCATGGCTGGGGCCTGGCCTGGTTCGAAAACAAAAACCAGGGCGCCGACTTCACCCGCCACCTGATCATGAACACTCCCGCCGAAAACACGCAGTACGGCGCGGCCTTCGCGCAACTCCACGCCGTGGCCCTTGCGGATCTCGATGGCGATGGCCTCAAGGATATCGTCACCGGCAAGCGCAAAGGCGCCCACGGAAACGGCCTGGGCTCCGTAGTGGATTCCCCCGCCGTGCTCTATTGGTTCCGGTTGACCCGTCCGCAAGGCAGTAAGCCGCTATTCGAGCCCTACCAGATCGATTCCGAAGCGGGAGTGGGGACCCAATTGATCGTGGAGGATGTGGACGGCAACGGTTCCCCGGACATCCTGACGGCGCGCAGGGAAGGGGCCTTCGTGTTCTTCAATCAACAGCCCTTCACCTTTCTGTTCCGGCCCGGCCCCGGGCACCCCGGGCGTGGAGCTTCCAACACCCCTTCCACGAAACGGCCAACCTTTTGGCGATTCCCCGAATGGGACGCCTTGGGGCGCACCCATCTCCGCATCCCCCCCAATCTCCCCTGAACTATTTTCACCCCGCCCGCCGCGCGCATTCCAAAGCCCCGACCCATCCCAGCCGCGGCCTCTCATACCCAATCGACCCACTCCGAGTCTTCCCCCGCCGTGTGTCGAGGTCTGCTGCGGTTGCCGGCTGGGCCGGGCGCGGGGGGACGGGGGCCGGCGAATCAAGACGGAGGCTTTCGAAGGCGCCCAAGGCCCACCCCATCGGCTAGTCCGTGCGCCACCGAGAAGTCCCAAAGCTTGATCACGGACGTCTAAAGCCTTCGAAAAGCCAGAAAACCGCACAGCATCGAACAGTCTTGCCCAGCCGGACCCCGCCCCCCGCGCCCGGCCCAGGCCGTACC
>JALYSE010000306.1 GCA_030854955.1 Fibrobacterota bacterium
GGCGAGGAGGGGGCATAGGCGAGGCTTTGGATCCGGGGTCCCTGGGTCACCTGGGCGGCAGCCGGGCCGGGCAGGAGGGGGAGGGAAAGGGCCAGGATGAGGGAAAGGAGAGCCGGAACGGGAACGGTCATAGGCCTGATTATGCACCCGGGATTCAGGGTATCAAGACCTTTTCCCGGATTACCCGCCCTTTTTCACTGGTCAGGATGACCGTGTGGAGACCCCTGGCCCAGCCTCCCACCGGAACCGAAATGGCCCCCGAAACAGCTGGGAGGAGGGTGTGGACCTTGCCGCGCATATCGGCGAAGGAGGCCCGCCACGGCCCCGGAAGGCCCGAGCGAAGGGTCAGGGTGGTTCCCCGGATTTCCCGGCGGAGCAGCCCGCCCGCGGCCTTCTCCCCGGCCGTGAAGGGGGAGCCCAGGGGAGCGTTCAAGGTAGATCCCGTGGAGAAATAGAATTTCTTGCTGACGATGCCGTTCCCGGCCACGTCCTTGATCCCGCCTCCCACCACCTCCACCTCGTAGGTGGTATTGGGGAGGAGCGGGGACCGGGGGGCGATATTGACGACATTGTAGGAGTAGGACACCACGTCCGCCGTCACGGGCGCGCCGCCCACGGGGCGGACCAGGACGGTCTTGTCGTTGATGGTCACGTCGTCCAGGGTCTCCGCGATGACCAGTCCCACTACGGTTCCCAGGGGCTGGTTCAAGGCGCCGTCCTTGGGAAGGTGGTAGTCCACCTTGGGAGGGCGGTTGTCCAGGCTGTCCTGGAGGGCGAAAATATGGGTCTGGCTGCCACAGCTCACGCAATTCTCCGAGGCCGTCTGCACAAGCAGATGTCCCAGGGGTATCCATTGGAAATCGCTGGCGAAATAGTCGGTCACCTTATAACGCTGGACCACCTGTCCGGTCTCCAGGTTGATCTTCAACCCCTCATCCCCGCGGCCCCCGAATCCAAACTCGTCCTTGAACATCATATAGCGCATGCCCTTGATGAGGGAGGTGGGATAGCTCCACGCCACCTTGAGGTCGGTCGGGTTCCTGAAATCGATGGCGATGAGGTTGTTTCCTCCGACATTGGTGTCATCTCCGATGATCAGGATGAGGTAATGCCTCCAGACCTGGTAGGTGGTGGTGTATTGTTTATAATCACCTTTGAGCTCGGCCAGGATTTTCGGGTTCGCGGGATTGCCCACGTCTACCACGGCCACTCCGGTCTGGTTATCGCCCGGGCAAAAAAACCACAGGTTGCCGATGCGCAGGGTATTTCCCGCGTTCACGGTCTTCAGCCCGCTGGGTCGGATGGCGCCCACGGAAGCACCCGTGCGCACGTCGATGAGTCCGGTTCCACCCTCCCGGTGCGGGTAGGTCCAAAGGCTGTTCAGGGTCGGTTGATCGCCCTGGAGCGGGATTTTGGCGCTTCCCTTATACGGCGCCAATTCGGGAAGCGCGGAGAGATCGAGAAAATTATACCCGGTCGGAATGGCATCGCTCAGTTCGTATTCTTTCCAAAAGGCATTGCCGAACTTGGCCCAGCGGTGACCATTGAAGCCGGCTCCCTCCTTTTTCAGCACCGGCGATTTGGGATTGGAAATGTCCCAGACAAAGGATTTGTGCATTCCAATCATGTAAAAAAGGCCGTTGTGGTAGGTGGACAACCGACCGCCGTCTTTCCAGGAGCTGAGGAGTTCGCCCGCCTTATAAGTCTGTTGGGGCAATCCGGAAGGGAATGACGGCGCAGCCATGGCAATCAAGATCGGAAGCAGCAGATTCCAATTCGACATCATCCCTCCTAAGTCCGACTCCGCTTATAGTACCTCTGGCAGGTTGGATTGACTTTGGATTTTCCAGATCAAAGGTCAAAAAGTCCAAGGGGGCCCAGGGGCGGTTCTTTGATCCGAACTTAGCCGTGGCATTCGGCAGGAAGGATGTGGGTATTCTACGGCCTACGGGTGTAGTCGGCTGGAACGGACCGGTGCCTGTACCCGGACTCTATTTCATGAAAATTCCACAAAAACCGAGGCCGGTGGATCCGGGCATTCCAAGGCGGCTTGTGAACCCGGCCCGATTTCCCTGGCGTGAGAACCTGACTTTTCCGCTTGCGCACCCTCGCCAGGATCCAATAGTGGAAAACACTTTGCATCTTTAGGGGAGCAATGAAACAAAAAAGAATCCTGGTCGTCGATGACGATCCTTCGGTGCTGAAGTACATCTGCAAGGTGGCCGAATCCATGAGCTATGATGTCCTGAAAGCCGAAGACGGCCTCGAGGCCATGCTGGCTTTCAGCAATGATCCCGCGATTGACGCCCTGGTCACGGACGTGAAGATGCCAGGTGTAAATGGTTTCCAATTGGCCCAAGCACTGCGGAGCAAGAATCCGGGGCTGCCAATCCTTTTCATCAGCGGATATTTCGAGGAAACGGAAGTCCCGGCGGAGTTGCTGAGGGTGCCGGAAACCTTCCTCCTCTCCAAGCCATTCGTACGGAATGAATTGGGAGCGGCATTGCTCCTGCTTCTGATCTCCAAAACCCCTTTCGAGGATGAACTCCCGAAATCAAATCAATAGCCGCGATTCCAGGCCGCGCACTTATTTGCGTGCTTCCCGGAGTATCCGCGTCTTCCCATCCGGCATATCGAATCGCACTATATTGACATCATGCTGATTTTTCAAGAACCCCTCCAGCCCGGCCAGACCGGTTTTACCCCCTGGCAATTCTGAAACCAGCTTGCCGCTCAATGCATAAACCCGAATCCGCATTGCATTTGCCGGCAGAACCTGACGGCCCGCCCTGGGAAATTCGCCTTCTCGGTTGCTAATTGCCGTCCCAATAGGATTCGATGGCAGCGCCGGATTCCGAATCGAAATCCCCAGTATTTCATGTAAACCCAGGTTGCCCACATCCAGGGTGATGGATCCGGCCACAACGGGGACGTCCTGTTCCCGCACAAGGTTGAATCCGGGGCTTACCTTATTCTCCGAATTTACAAGACGGTGGATGCTCACACGGGTCTGCGCGGCTCCGGCCATGAAAGGAAGGGCTGCCAGCCCGGCGATTTTCAAGGTGACTTGAGCGGTCGGAGGGCTGTTGTCATTGAGTGTCATATCACCCCAGTTGATTGAGCCTTTCACGATATTGTAGTTGCCGATGATTACAAAGGCCTGATTGCTGGAATCGACTCGGGCCGCAGAAGGAATGGCGAATACCCTCTTGCCGGTTTGATGAATGGCATCGGCCGAGGTGACCGCAGATTCGACCCGCTTGGCGGCGTCCCCTTTGCCATAAGCTTCATAGGCGAACCAGGCGGAAAGACGTTCCTGGGTCCCGTGCTCCAAAATTCCATCCAAGGTATGATCAAGACAATGGTCGCGCTTTCCGGGGGTTTTATCCAGGTCGGGGGCCACCTGATAGCTGGAGTTCCAGCACGCCTTGTTGGCGGCGGAAACCTTGCCTTTCTCCATGTAATGGAGATGGGCGAGGATATCGGCCGGTTGATATTGAACGGACCAGGCCGCATATTCATTGAGGATCCACTCTTTGATTTTCAAAGGCGCGAAAGCCGGATTATCCACGTAATTTTCCCGAAGCCATTGGATATCGCTAAGGATGCTACCGATATCCAGGCTCACTTCGCGCTGATGATGCCAGCTGATGTAGTTGGCCTCCAACTTATTGGCCAAGCAAAACTCCATGAAGGCCTTGATGTCTTCGCGGAGAAAGCGGCTTTCATTGGGTCCGCCTATCATGGCCGTGGGCCCCAATACTTCGCGCAATATCAAGTAGGCCCGTTTGTAGGTTTCCAGATATTGCGGAAAGGTCCCTTTCCAGAACATCTTGATGTTCGGTTCATTGAAGGGATCCAGTTTGAATTCCACACCCTCCATTATCCCCGAAGATTTCAAATGGACAGCCTTGGTCCGGATATAGGCTTCCCAACGGGGCCAATCGTCATACGGCCAGCCGTTCGATCCGCCATAGCCGTAATCGTCGCTGAGGGTATGCTCGAAATGGGTCACGCCCAGGCTGCGCAACCGGTCGAATTCGGACAGCGAACCAATACGCCAGGATCTGGGGCGCAATGGAAGAATTCTCTCATCCGAGGGTGTTTTGGAATCAATGCCGTGTAAAAATCCGGTCAGGTTCTTAACTCCGGTAATCGGCTTGGAAAAGTCGACGTTGACCGTGGCGGAAACCTGAGCCTGTTGGGCTTGTAGCGGATGGACGGCCAGCATACCAACCAGGAGAACCTTCCATGAAATTTCACATCTCAGCACAGAGCGCTCCTCATTTACCCAATTTAACAGATTGCCATTAATTTAACGCGGGATTGGTTTCGGGCGTGTGGAATTTTGAAACGGGGGTGGACAATATGTCTACATGGTTCTCCGGAAATGGCCCTTCGGGGGTTCGAGAGGGTGATTTTAGTGGATTTCTTCACATGCAGGTTACCCTGGGATATTAGTTGCTTGCGTCATGCGAACTTCACCTAGCTCTACCTTGGTAGGCCTTG
>JALYSE010000096.1 GCA_030854955.1 Fibrobacterota bacterium
TTTATCATCGCTTCTGGAATCCCAACCTCCAGGCCTTACAAGCGGCGGAAAAACTGGGTTTGCCCATGGTCGGCAATTCGGACACCCACACCCTGGAACAGTTCGGCAAGACTTGGAGCGAGGTATTCTGCGAAAAGGATACGGTAAGCATCCTCAAGGCCATCAAGGCGGGAAAGGCCGTTGTAAAGGGAAGGTCCCTTGCCACGGATGAGATAGGCGTAATCGGTTGGAAGGTCATCGCCAGAGGCTATATGAAGTGGATCAACTATAAGCGCGATCGGGGTTGGCAGCCGACCGTTTGAGATCGATTTGCGCAATACTCGCATTGAGCCTGCGCGTACTGCGCAATCGCTTGCGCAGTACCTTTCGGAACCGGACGCCAAACCTTGTTGTTCAGCGTAATTTCCCCACTTGCACTTTGGGTACGGTCTTTGCATTATCATGGATCCAGAAGGAGATTTCATCATGAAATACAAGACTTACCTGCCCCTAGCGACCTTTGCCTTTTTGGCGCTCACAACCATCCATTCGCAGGAGATTGATTCGCCTACGGCTACGGTCCATCGCAATGCCATCTACGCATCGCCGATAACCATGATCGTAAGTTCCGCGACCCTGGATTTTCCGGTCATCTCCATCGCCTATGAGAGGTCGCTTACGAAAAAGGGCCTTTCCCTGGTCATCCCGTTCCATGCCGGCTGGCTCGAAAACCAACGCGAAAAGAAGGTCGCTATCGGATCCGGTCTCGGCTTCCGCAAATATTTCGGGCATGCGTTCGCGGGAACCTACCTGACTGCCCAATCCGATTACACCCATCACTATTTCCGCGGAGAGCGATACGTCAATTCGGTTTTCAGTCCCGAAGGAAACCTGATCAGCGAGGGCGGCCCCACATATGGTCCCCACACGGACTATCTGTCCATCTCCCAGCTCTCCTTCGGCTACAAATGGCTCTGGAACTCCTTTACCCTGGACCTGAGCGGCGGCGGAGCCTTCTACGCCCGGGACAAGGAGAAATACACCAACTTCATCGCCTCGGCGAACGTCGGGTTTCCCTTCAACGCAGATTCCTTCGGCTTCTGAGCCGGACAGGGAAAGGCAAAAACAATGCGTAACTATCGATCGTTCTTGACCATGGCCGTCACCGCGGGAACGCTCTTGGTGGCCGGTATCCGCGCCCAGGAGCCTGTGGCCGAGGGAATTCCGGACCCGGTCCAAAGCGCGGTCCTGTCGCGGGAAGCCCCCGCAGGCAAGACCAGCGCCTTCACCATTCATCCCATCCTGAGCCTAGCCGTCTCGGGTTTGCATGTTTCCTACGAAGTCGCCCTTAAGGGCAGTCGGACCGCTCTTGAAATTCCCGTTTACGTGGGATATAACGAACGCGTTTACAATAACCCCATGCTCTTCCTCGGCTCCGGAATCGGCATTCGCCGTTACCTCACGAATCCGGGCCAGGGAACCTATATCTGTCCCCAGATCGAAATCGTGAACATCCATCGCTTCGAGCGTGGATCGGATTCAGTCGGGAATGTGGTTGTTTTCGCCCCCACCCTCAGGATGGGTTACAAGTGGCGCTGGGAGATTTTTACGATGGAGCTCGGAGCGGGCGCCGCCTTTATCAACGCGAACGCCACCAAGGGAAAATGGAACGAGAACGAGGAGATAAACATCCTGCTTCCAATGGGACACTTCGCCTTGGGCATTCCCTTCTAATCGGATAGCGCCTAGATGAGGCCAAGGGCCGGGTTCCATCAGGGGACCGGCATTTTAGTTTACGCTTTTTTTGTCGCCGGCTCAGAAGAAACGGGAGGCGATTCCGACCATGACGCATAAACTGACCGCGATATTGGCGAGGAAGAAGTCCTGGTTCATGGAATCCAGGGACGCGCTTTTGCGGAAGACATGCAGGTAGATGAGTATGGCGGCCACCAAGGTCAGACATACGCCGTAAACCACTCCTAGGTCCCCATACCAGCCCAACCCGGCCAGGACCGACCACATGGCCAGGTGGGTGAGCTTCGAAACCATAAGCGCCCCCTTCACCCCTAGGCGGACCACCAGGGAATGCAGGCCTTTACTTCGATCGAATTCATGATCCTGAGTGGCATAGATGATATCGAATCCGGCGATCCACAAAAGGAGAGCCAGGCAGAGAAGAATGGGTTCCCAGGCGAAGCCTCCCCGTACCGCTATCCACGCGCCCACGGGGGAAATGCCTATGGCCAACCCAAGAAAGAAATGGGAAAGGGAGGTGAATCGTTTGGTGAGGGAATACCCGCAAACCACGATCAGGGCTGGCACAGACAAGGCAAAGGCCAATCGGTTGATGAACCACGTGGCGGCGATGAAAACGACGGCGTTGACGATCAGAAACCCCATCACCTGCCGGCGGCTCAGGATGCCCGCAGGAAGATGGCGCTTGGCCGTGCGCGGGTTTTCTCCGTCGATGTCCGCATCGATCCAACGATTGAAGGCCATGGCGGCATTGCGGCACGTCACCATGCACAACAGGATGAGGAGGAAGACCCGCAGGCTTGGAAGTCCGTTGGCGGCCCAGACCATGGAGGCAAGTGCGAAAGGCAGGGCGAAAAGGGTATGGGAGAATCGGACCAGCCCCAGGTAATGCCTGGGGTCCAGGGTATCGGCTATGGGCATGGCCGGAAAATAGCTATCCGGTCAGCGCTTGTCGAAACGGAGGAATCGGCTGTCCGGCCGCTGGCTTTCATAAGAAAGCTTGATCCATTCCTTGGAAAAGGATTTCTGGGACACGCGGGCTTCGTCCACCGTCCCCTTGAAATACAGGGCTTTGGGCGCGTGGGGCCAATCGTAGAATTCGAAGTCGAAGCCGATTTTCCAATAGCCCCTGGGTTGTGAATAGGTTTGCGCGGTGGTCACGCTGGGGTCCTCCCCCACCTTGGTCCCGTCCACGTAAAAAACCTGGCCTCCGCCCGAAAGCATACCGGCAACCATGTGCCATTTCCCGTCGTTAAGGGCTTTGGGACCGCTCAGGATGTGCTGCGGCAGCGGTGGTTTGATGACCGGATTGGGATAGATACCGAAATGCACCTTGCCCGTCGTGTCCATCCAGATATGCCTGTCCCGGGCGACGTCCGCCATCAACGGATCCAAACCAAAACCAATCAGCTTGCCGCTCAAATCGGTAGTCGTCTTGAACCACAAGGAAATGGTGAAAACGTTGGGGCTCGCCAGGCTTTTCGAGGTAAACAGGGTACTGGAATCCCCGTCCAGTTCCAGCCCGCGACCCAAGGGGGTCGGGACCAGGTCCATAGGACCTTGGCCTCCGCCCGCGCTAAGCTGATTCCCTGTGGCGGACGCGTCCTTGATGACGGGAGGATCGGCGGCCTGCATGGCTTCCATATGCCACACGCCCTGGAATCCTGCGGCCGTATCGAAAACGGGTTTGGTTGCGGCTGGGGTTTCCATAATGGAAGTGTTACCCCAGTACATGCGGATGAACTGCGTGCTGTCTCTAGCGAGGACCGTATCCATCCTGACCCAGATGATCGCTTCAGAACCCGATTTGTCCCAGCTTTCGATTTCATGGGATAAAGGCATCCCGTTCGGCTTGGTAAAACGGATATCGCGGCCATCAGCCGCAGCCGTGGAGAACACCGAAGCACCTGGGCCGAGGCGGACCACCATGGGGAAATCGTAGACCGCTTCCGAGTCGATATTCGCCCCCGTTACGCCCGTGTTCAGGAAAAGGCGCGTGGAATGGGTCCAAGCCTGGAAGGCCGAGGCAGGCACGGTGTCCCCCGGAACGATGGTGACGCCTTCCGCTAGGCGGATGCGTACGGAAGGAACGCCGGAATCCGTGGAGGCCGAGCGGTAGATGATTTCGGGGCTCATCCCCGCAGGGATGGAATCGAGCATCATCAGGCGGGACTCGCCTACCAGGGATTCCGTGGTGGAATAAACGTCGGTGCCCGGAAGGTAAACATATCCGTTTTTAGTAGGGACGGAATCCGGGATTAGGATGGTGACGGCACCCGGATTCTGCAGGAATTGCCTGGTCGAAGCCACCGTGGTGCCGGAGCGGACTTCCACCCCCTGAATGAGCAAACTGGTGCGGGCGGAGAGGTTGATGGCCTGGATGTTATAGCTGCCCGAATCGACGCTGTCGATGGCAAATGCGCCTTGGGCATCCGTCGTGTCGAACCAGATCCTGGATCCCCTATCACGAACGGGATCGAAATGGGAAGGCAGCAAGCCGACCCGGGTTCCGGGGGCGGGCCTCCCGTCGTCCCGGTAGATGATTCCCATGACCAGTCCGCGTTTAGGTGGGTTGCCAATTTCGGACGAGGCCAGCCTTTCGGATCCGCATGCGAGGAGCAAGGCGGCACCGGCCCAGGCGATCGCATTCTTTCGCGTCCCCGAGGCGAGTGACCGCGCCGCGGACAAGAATTCAGCTGTCGTCATGGACGCCCGTCCTTTTCGTCGAGGGCGCGGCTGGTGGGAAAGAATTGAAAGTTGATATGATAAATGCGGTTGGGGCCCGTCATGCTGTCCGCCATGTGCATGAGCTTCTTGCGGAAAGTTTGGATCTCCGCTTTCAGGGTTTCAAAACCCGACTCGGGGAGCGCCACGATGAGGCAGGACAGATCCCGTTCTTCCGGTTCCGTAGTATCCATGGCGATTGCCGCCAGGTCCATGTTCTGCTTGTGGAAATCCCGCGTCGCCATGGCTTGGGCTTCGTCTCCCGTAGTAATCGCCTGGTGCATCGGCTTGTATCCGGTGCGCGTCTTTTCCACCAATCCCAATTGAAGCAAAAGCTGAACGCCCTTCTTGGCCTGAGCTGCGGAGATGGGGGGGGTGAGCAAGCTTCCCAAAAGCGTGTAATCCTCTTTGAAGCGAATCAAGGTAATCAATTCGCGAAGGGTGTTGTAATACCATTGGGAATAGAACTCGTACGCGCCTTCCTGGAGCATTTTGGCGGGGCTTTTGGGGCTGGTTTCCATTAGTTTTTTGAAGAAAAAGGCTTTTTCCCCAGGCGACTTCGCTTGGTTAAACGCGACCATGTTCTGGAAAAATGAGAACGCCTTCTCTTCCAGTTGCATGGCGGTGCCGATAGAAAACAGGGCATTCTTGGAAAGTTTCCGTTTTCCAGTCAAGATATGATGCAGGAACCCTTTGGATTTGAACCCGGCCTTACGGGCGAAAACCTCATAGGAAAAGGAGGAATTCTGGGTTTTTCGGTCATTGTAATATTCCTGCAGGAACAGGCGATAATCCATATACTCGTAGATGTTCACCATGTGCGGATGTAATCCTGAAGGTTATAGACCCGGGGACCTCCCCGATTGGGATAATCTACCTCCTGGTTGCCGTTCTCAGCTTGGGACATTACCGTGGAGATTTGGAGGTTATATTGGAAACGCCAAAAATCAGGCGCCATCATTAACAAAGGGGAAATTAGGGATTATCGATTCGGACCGGAATCCATGCTTTTCCAGCCACTTCCAAATTGAAAACCTTTTGTCCCCACAATGGCCCGCGCAGGTTGCGCCATTCCGCCCTATGTTTCCCCCATGCCCCTGGGTTTAAGACTCGCGCCAACGCTTCCCGACCTGATGATGATCAAGGCCGAGGTGATCCAGAACCCGCGCCAAAACCGTATCCACCAAGTCCTCGATGCTCACCGGTTTATGGTAGAAAGACGGATTCGCCGGAACTATGACGCTTCCGTAATCGGCAAGCAGCTTTTGATTCTGCAGATGCAATGCGCTCATGGGGGTTTCCCTGGGCACGATGATCAGCCTTCGCTTCTCCTTCATGCACACATCCGCGGCCCGGGTCAGGAGCGAATCCCCGATCCCATGCGCGATTTTCCCCAATGTTCCCATGGAACACGGAACCACCGCCATACCTTGGTGGAGATAGGAACCGCTCGATATGGGCGCGAAGAAATCCTTGTTGTCGTAAACGCGATCGGCCCGCTTCGCGATTTCCGGAAAGCCTTCGTAGGCGCAAACCTTCTTTCCCATGTCGGTGAGGACGAGATGCACTTCCTGTCCCAGTTCCTTCAAATGACCTATCAGGCGATCGGCATAGATGGCGCCCGATGCGCCCGTTACGCCGATGACATAGCGTCCCATCCCCTACCCTTTTACCGCGGTAACGATGTGGGAGATTCCAAAATCGCATGGAATCACCGTGACATTCCGGAATCCCCTGACGGGGAAAAGACCGCCATATTCCCCTACCGACTTGAACCCGCGGATGGATTCCACGAGGTAAGAATAGGCCTGCCGGCGCGAGGAAAAGAACCAGCCCAGGAAAGGGATACACAAGGGCGCGAGGCCGTTATAGAAAAAGCGCGTGAAGGCCGTGGTGGGCCGGAAAAACTCCAAGGTGATGAAAACCCCGCCCGGTTTCAGCAGTCGCCCGATTTCATCGATACCGATTGTAACTGAATCCAAGTTCCGCATTCCGTAAGCGCAAAGGACCGCGTCGAAGGAGCCTTCCTTGAAACAAGGCTTCATGGCATCCATGCGCACGAGCGCCGGTACCGGTTGCCTTGAAAGCGTACCATTCCCCGCTACGCCCACCCTTGAATCCACTTCCGTCCCCGGTAGCGATTCCGTCCCCGGAAGCGATCCTGTCAAAGGGAATTTTTTCCGGGCCTGTTGCAACATGGGCAGGGAAAAATCCGCGATCACTCCCAGGGGCATTCCAGAGGGGATCCGCATACTGGCCCAGGTCTTCCAGAAATCCCCCGTGCCGCCGCACAAATCGAGAACCTTGATGGACCCGCCTGCCTGCAGGCAACCGGCCGCCTTTTTCCTCCACGCGCGATCGCGCCCGGCACTGAGGAAATGATTCAGGAAATCGTACCGCCGGGCGATGCCGTCGAACATGTTCTGGATTGCGATGCCCATGATTATCCGGCTTCCTAGCCTCCCTCCACCTAAAAATGTATATAAACTGACTCCTCAGGGATTTACGGACAGATTGACCCAAGCGGAGATTGGATACATGGCACCAGCCCCAAAGCCCTCCAGAGCGGCTTGGCTCGCGGTTGTCGTGACGGCTCTGGCGTGCGGTTCGGCGTGGGGCAGGGATGGAAAAATAGCCCCTTCTGCCCAGCCTAAGCCCAGTATTTCCCCCAGGGTACAGCCCCGCAGTTTCCGAACCTTCCTTCCCAAACCGGGCGAAGCCATCGACGATCCCGCCAGCCAGGTAGTTCAGGTCCTATTGGATCGTCAGAACAAAGGCGGTTTTGACTCTTACATGGTTCAAGTTCTTTTTAGGGGAAAACCTTCGGATCGGGCCGTCCGCATCCTGACCGACCGGGTGGAAATAGACTTTTTCGATACCGGAAAGCCCTCCATCCGCTTTTCGAAAATCCGCGGTGGCGTAGTAGAGGCGAGTTCCGTGGATGAATTCTATTACCGGGAAAATACTGCCAAGGCCGGAATGGGCCACCCCGTCCACATTAAAAGGATGGTTCGCTTGACCCTTTTCATGCATGAAAAGGTGGATCTCAAATTTCGGGACACCCTGGATCGCACGCTCATCCATTTCAGACAGGTCAACGAGCCGGTTCGCTGAAGAATGCCACCTCAATTGAGGTGCTTTGGCAACGAATCGTTGACATTGGAATCGGATAGGCTTAAATTTCCTCCCGCTGATGGCCCTTTAGCTCAGTCGGTAGAGCAGAGGACTGAAAATCCTTGTGTCCGCAGTTCAATTCTGCGAGGGGCCACCAGCTAAATTTTTTTCTTCCCCTTACCGCTTAAGCGGTTTCCCTGCAACAACTTCCATGTTTGATTCCCTTGCCTTCCGGGACGCCGAAAGACTAATATTTTCCGGTATGCCGCCCTTTTTCGTTACCAGGATGACATGATGATGAATCAAAGGCCAATCAGTCCGGATGGAATGGAAAAGCTCAGGCAGGAATGGGAGGAGCTTTGGTACCAGACACGGCCTAAGCTGCTCGAAGAAATCGCAGCCGCAGCCGCCCAAGGCGATCGTTCCGAAAACGCGGAATACATCTACGGCAAACGCAAACTAAGGGAAATCGATAAGCGGCTGCGTCAACTCGACGATAAAATCACGAAATGCATCGTTGTGGAAGGCGCCCGCGGAACGGACAAGATTGTTTTCGGGGCCCGCATCAAAATGCGCAAGGTAGGTACCGAAGGACACGGGACCGGAAGCGTGATCATCGTGCAAATCGTGGGTGTGGATGAAATCAATCCCGTTGAGGGTATGATTTCAATGGATTCACCCATGGGCAAGTCGCTGATTGGGATGCCTCCCAGCAGCCGAATCGAGGTTATCACTCCGCGAGGGCCGGTGGCCTATGAAATACTTGAGGTGGACTATCCCTGAACCGATTTTAGAACCCGATTCGAAACCCGGTCTATCCGTCTTCCAGGAAATCTTGGAAACAGGCCCGGATATCCTCCCAGGGCAGGGCTTGCGGACAGGTTTCGCGGCTCAGTATGGGAAGGACTGGCAACAAGCCAGTGTCTCTCATCTTATCGAAAACCGGCGGCAAGGCCGAGTCCGGCAGGGTTTCCATCTGGTCGACGATTTGGGTACCAATTTTCCTGACAGGCTTGAACGGGCCGGGAACCGGAAGTCCGACCCTGTAATGACGCACGATTCCGCGCAAGAACTCCTCCCAACGGATGCCTCCCCGCACCAGCCACCATTGTCCGGGAATCCCATCGGGAACAGTTTCGCGGCAGGACTTCACGCATGTCAGATCCTTGGCGTACATGGAGACGATGTAAACCGGAAAACGAGCTTCCTTGTCGATGCCTTTGACCCGGCACCAAGCCGGAGGCCCGGTCAATTCGGGCTCAGCGCGGACCGCCGCCATTTGTTTGGCTCGCTCCCAACGCTTGAGAGCCCGGTGCCTATCGTCCGACATGCGGTTACCCCTGCTTGCTTTATTTCCAATCTAGCACAATTTTCCGTCCGAACCCTCAACCCGGGAACACGGTCTGATTAATCGAATGGCGAAAAAAACGACCGTTGCATTGTGCCTCGCTGCGACCTGTTCGGTGTTGATCGCGGGATGCGGAGGATCCTCGAACGGGTCGGCTGCACAACCGAAAGTCTATGCACCGGAAGATATGCCCGAGATATGCCAGGATATCGACTTCAACCAAGCGGGTAAGGACATCAAGGAATTGTGCGGTGTACAGACTCGCAACTACCGTGCTTACAAGAACATTCCCGAGCACCGCAACTTATTGCTGCCCAAGGGTGCGAAAATCATGAGGAAGGGGAAGATTCTGGAACTCAGGCTGGTGAACACCTTGCCCATCAACCTGCCTGCGGACTTCGAAGGTCGGCTCCGCTTTGATGAGAAGCTGCGACGCACCTTCATAAAGTCCCGACTGGATTATTGCGAATTTTTTCCTGAAAATTCGACCGATCGATTAAGGATCATCAAACTGGATATTCCCCTGGACGTCGGAGGAGTGAAATCCCTGTGTTATACGGTAGAATCCCGGCCCAATACGGCGCAACGAAAGGCTGGATTCGCCGGACGGCTTGAACCGCTCGAATGCGAGGATTTCCAGAGACTGAAGCTGGTTTCAAAAACCCATCCCGGTGGAAATACCGGTAATACGGTATCGCCATCAGACTCGACTGGGCCTTCCTCGGAAGGGGTCTCAAAACCTGGGGAAAAAGCTTCCGGCCACTGATGGCCCGTAGCGGAGAATCAGCCGGATTGACCGACTGAACTGACGTTATAGGCCTCGATTACATCGGACACTTTGTCCATCTTGCAAAATTCATCGAAACTGAACTCTTTTGAAAAAGTCTGATTCAATTTTTCGAGCAAGGCCTTACGTTCGCCGTAGGTAATCTTGTAATCAACAATGAACTTATCTTCATCATTGATGTCTTCCAGATCGAAACCAACCACTTCGGCGATGATTCCACGTATTGTTTTGGCTTTTTCGTTATCCAATTTGGTTCCTCTTTTTTCAAAGAAAGAAAAATAGTGGCAAAATACAAGTGCCTAGGCAGATTTTCCTGGGCTCAAAAACTCTTAAACCCTATATCCTTTAATTTACGAAGTAGAATGCGGATATCCGATCTTTTTTTTCCAGAAAATGATTACCCCCTATGTATCTCCGATTTAATCCTTTTTTCGCCTTAATCCCTGCGGCTATTCTGGCTTGGGACTCTCCTTTACCCTTTTCTAACGGGGTGGCCACATCCACGGGACAGGCGGCATTCGCCAACCCTGCCGGATCCGGCTTTGGGACCGGCAATAGATTCGACTTGGCCTGGTCCGAGTGGGAAACCATGGCCGGGGGCCCGCAGCGGCTATGGGCCCTCCACAACCAGGGTTCCGGCCATGCCGAAGGTTTCCGATATTGGGGAGGGAACGGGCCTTATCTGGCGCGTTTCGATTTGGCGATGGGAACGGAGTTACTGGGTTTGTTTTCATCGGGTATAAGGCCCGCCTATATTTGGGATGGCGCGGGGCCGGACCACTTTGTGGTGGATGCCGGTTTGGACTTCCGTCCCCTTCCCCAGCTTTTGGCCGGCTACTGGGGAGAAAACTTATGGACGGGCGCTTCGGAACCCCGGGTGCATCGCATGGCCGCGAGCGTCCGGCCTTGGGGTTCACGCCAAGGCGTCCTTGCCGATGCGGCTTTGGGCTACGGGTGGGTCCACCCGGAAAAGGGGAATCGCCGGGGATTCCTTTTCTCGCAGGCTCCCCTGGGATTTGGCTTCCTGGTCGAAACCCAATGGGACTTCAAGCGCAAGGAAGGTTCTTTGGGACTGACGCTCCAGGCCACCGGCCAGTGGGCCGGCGCCTTGGGATTTGCAAAAGGATCCGACCCGAAATCCGCGGGCATGGGGAACCGTCTCGGCGCGAATGTGGCCGACGGTCGACATCGCCAGGCCGCCATCCGATTCCGGGACGATCAGAAAACTCCTTTTCTCGTTTCCGCCGGCAACGTCGCGGAGCTGGACCTGAACAGGGAAATCGTGGAAGGTGCCGCACCCGCAGGCCTATTCGCTCCGGGAGGCCAATTGGGTTTCCTCGACCTCATGGACCGGATCGATGTCATCGAAGCCAATCCGCGCATCAATGCGGTACTCCTTAAGCTGGGGAGCGCCCGTTGCGGATGGGCCATGGGAGAGGAAATCCGCAACCGGATCTTCCGTCTGCGAAGCCGCGGGATCCGGGTGGTGGCCTACATGGAGCAGGTTTCGCCCTTGAACTATTTTCTGGCCAGCGCGGCTGAGGTGGTGGCTGTCCAACCCCAGGGGTATTTCGCGATCAACGGGTTTGCCGCCGAGGTCATGTTCTATCGGGGTCTATTCGACAAGCTGGGCGTCGAACCCCAATTCCTCCGCCATGGGAAATTCAAATCCTTCGAGGAGCCGTATACACGTAAGCAGATGTCGGAGCCCATGCGCGCGGACCTGTCGGGGTTCCTGGGGGGGCTTTGGGATCACTATCTGGAAACCATTGCCGCAGCCCGGAAGCTTCCTAAGGACTCGGTGAAAGCCTCCTTGGAATCCGGCGAGATCAGCCTGGCCCACGCCCTCAAGGCCCGGCTTATCGACACCTTGATCCACCAGGATCAGGCCTTGCAACTGGCGGGAGGCAAGCATGCCTCCAAGGACCATGGCCTCCCCCCTCGTAACGCCCGGGTGACCTGGGACGTTCTTCCCCAGGTGGCCCTAGTGGTGGTGACGGGCAACATGGTGCTCGGAAACAGCGCCCGGTCCTGGTTGGCGGGCCCGGATTTGGCGGGATCCGAAACGGTGGCGGCCCAATTGCGTCGGGCCCGGCGCAATCCATCCGTCAAGGCGGTGGTCCTGCGGGTGGATTCCCCCGGTGGTTCGGCCCAGGCGGCGGACATCATGTGGCGAGAAGTGGAACTTCTCAAGCAGGCGGGCAAGCCCGTAATCGCCTCCATAGGCCGGGACGCGGCCTCGGGAGGCTACTACCTCATCTGCGGTGCCGACCGAATCCTGGCCGCACCCAATTCCGTGGTGGGAAGCATCGGCGTGTTATGGGGAAAGTTCGTCCTCAAGGGACTGTACGAAAAGCTGGGACTCAATACCGAGTCGGTCAAGACCTCGCCCCATGCGGACGCCAATTCCATGGCAAGAGTCTGGGATTCTTCGGAAGTGGATGTGCTGCAAAGGCACATGGACGAGTTCTACCAGGATTTCATCGCCAAGGTCGCCGCGGGCAGGAAGAAGACCAAGGCCGGCGTCGACAGTCTGGGCCAAGGCCGTATCTTCACAGGCTCCCAGGCCCTGCGGAACGGTCTGGTGGACCGGTTGGGCGGATTGCAGGATGCCATCGATGAGGCCGCGCGGATGGCCGGCCTGGGATCGGGCCGAGACGTGGAGGTCGTGTCCTATTCAGCGCAAGGCGACCCGGGGCTGCCTATTTCCGGCCTTGATTGGGCGTGGGCGTCTTCGCCTGCGCTACTGGAAATCATACGGGGGGAACTTGCCCGTATGCAGTCGGTCGCCCAACCGAGACTCTGGGCCATCAGTCCCGAATTGGCGGGTTGGACCGAGTCCCCGTTGCCGGCGAGGGAATAAGGGTTGCGCGACCACCGAAGTCCGTGAAACGGGACCAAGGCGGAGGCTGACTATGGCAGTTATGGCAAATAAGGCAGGCGCGGCTGGGTGCTACGGCTGCCTTTCATGTCCAGCAGGCTGAACAACAGAGACGGGCAGAGGACGGAAATCGCGGCCTGGGGCTCGTGCAGGTGAGGCCGATCGCCGATGGCTACGATGTTCCTTAAGGTTTTGCTGTCGATGGACGGGAAGGAGAGCCCCCTAACCGGGGTAACCTTACCGGTACGGGCGTCGAGCATGTCCACTTCACAAGGGGGCGTTAGGGAGAAGGAACCCCTGCCACCCATGCCATCGGTGGAAGCGAGTTGCGCGGCCAATGGATGGCGCAAGAGCTTGAAGGCGTCTTCGTCCACCGTCTTGGTGACTATCAGGCCGTATCCAGTCCCCTCCTCCGCGCCCAGGGATCCCAACCGGGTCCGCAACTCCGCTTCCGGAACGGATTTCGAGGATCGGAGCACCGTTACTCCGGGAAAGCCCCCGCCGTACCGCCAATGCCCGTTGCTGGCATGCCCCTTGGCCTTGAACACTGGAACCTTTCCCAGGAAAAAGTCCTGGACCCGTCCCTCTTTGACGAGGACGATATCCTGCGCCGGTTGGCCCTGATGATCGAGTAGGTAGTGGCCGAATAGGGATTTCCCCTGCCACTTCGCCATCGAAGGGGCATCGATAACGGTAACCTCGGAGGGGAAAAGCTTCCGGCCGGCCATGCTGACCATGAAATTAGGTTCCGCACCCGCGCCGACCGGCTCCCGGAGTCTGGATTGGGGGGCGAGAAGAGCCTTGTTCAGCAAATCGCCCGCGGCCCGTCCCTCGAAGAGAATGGGGCCTCGATAATTGGCAAGGGGCGCGGTACTTTGAAGGGTTTCCATGCGTTTGAGAATGGGGGCAAGAGAGTCCTTAAGGGCGGCAAGACTGACCGATCCTTCCCCGAGAGTCAGGGGATCCCGAGTGGCGATACGCAGATAATTCCAAAGGGGGGCCCCATCCTTGGCTTGGGTGAACAAGGCGACCGTGAGCGTGTGCTCCTTGACCGTCTCGATGAAGCGGGCTCCATCCGAATCCACATAGTAGAAGGTGGTGTAGTAGTACTGGTATCCCACTCTCGACTCCATCAACCACTTGAATTCACCCAGGTAGCGGCTGAGGTCCTTGCCGAACGCGATGGTCTTCGCCGTGTCCGGCGGCGACTTGGTCTCCCGGCGGAACCGTTGCAGGGATTTCTGCCTGGAAAAATCCGGCAGACTGTCGCTGCCGCTGTGGTTGGCAAGAAAGGCGCGCTTCTGGGCCAGGAGTTCAACCGCAACCTTGTATTTGGCATCCGTGGCCGCCCACAAGGAAAGCCGCAGGAGGTTGGTATCGTTCTCCTGGGGCAAGGGAAGGCGTAACCTGGGCCCGAACACGATACCGCCGGAGAAATTGGAATTGTCTTCCTTAAAATCGCCGACCCGCAAATCCACGTCCAACAGATGCTGGCGGTCTACTTCCGACATTTCACAGGACCCCAGGGACGCCTGCATATGGATGGACTCGACGTCCCAAAGCAGATAGGAAAGGAAGTACGGACGGGGCCGGCCCTTAATGCGGAGGCTGTCCATGGAGCGCTTCACTTCACTTCCCATCGCCTTGAGAACGGGGGAACCGTCCACTGAAGAATCGGAAATATTGCTGGACCCGAAACTGGGAGGCGGCGGGCCGGGAATCTCCATGGGAGCGTCCGGTTGAGGAGAAGGCGCAGCGGATTCCTTTGCGATAGCGGCTTGTGGGCCGGCCAAGAGCGCTAACAACAAGCCAAGAGAAGTAGACAATCCGCGCAGGAGCGTTCTCATGCGGTCCATGGACCCGTTCATCAGCGTACCTCCGGCGGTGCCAGGATGGGCGGCTTGTTCTGATCCTTCGCGCGAGTCTCGAACTCCATCGACTCCAACAATAGGGAGGGCGCGATGGCGGAAACGGGAATCCATCCGGACTCGGCGCCGCAGTACCCGTTGAAAACGGCAGGGTCGTCCCCTGCAAGGGCGACTTGGCGGAGGCTGACGAGAGGCGTGCCCACCGCGTCTACCCCGCGCACGACCTTGTCCGGTCGGCCATCGGAGAATATCTGCGATACATACAGGGGTTCCACCCGGAAGGATTGCGGAAGATCCCTTCCGGTATAGGTGAATCCACCCGAGATATCGTGTAGAAGCAATCCGTAGGGCTTGCCCGCTTTTTTCAGAAGCGTCCTGAGGCTGTCTCGCAGAGAGTGCGCGGGCACGGTGCGCGATGAGTTAAGAATCGTGTTTCCCATGCGCGCCACCGGCTGCAGGCCGAGCACTGCCCGGCCATGTCCGTTGGACGAGCCTTTTGGCGACAGGACCGAGCGGCTGAAGAGGAAGTCCCTGAAAATGCCGTTCACCATCAATGGGGTGGGCCGCGCGGGTACGCCCTCATCGTCGAAGAGGTAATGCCCGTTAAGGGGTATACCCATCGCGGATTGCCGGGTCGGGTCGTCCTGGATGGAGATGAAGGGTGAGGCAATGCTCTGGTCAATTTTGGTAACGAATGTCTGACCCTCGTCGGCGGCCTTTTGGCGGTGCCCTTCCACCCGGTGTCCGAACACCTCGTGAGTGAATACGGCCGCCGCGATATTCTTGAGGATGACCGGGCCCACGTAGGTTTCCATGACCGGCGCGGCGCGCAAGGTATCCAGGCGACGCAGAAGCAATTCCGTGGCCTGGGCCAGGGTATCGTAGGAAAGATCTAAGGGGATTTCCTTGAAGAAGAAATCCTTGGTGAGCCAGAGAATCATGCCGTCCTGGGCCTTGGTCTCCACATAGATGCCGATATTTCCCAGGGTTTCGGTATGGGCCAGGGCCGTGCCTTCGGAGTTCACCAGAAGCTTGCGGACCTTGCGGAAGCTGAAATCGATCTGGCTAGAGTATAGATTGGGCCGGTTGCCAAACAGCTTGGAGACCTTGCGGATCCTGGCGTAGAGGCTGTCCAGGGACTTGCGAGAAGGAGGTAACTTCATGGGCGGTTCTACGTGCCGCGCCGGCTTGGCGGAGGCGAAGTCGAGGCCCGTGTCATCCTCCGCGGGCCGCACATCCACGTTCGCCCTGATCTTGATGAATTGATCCTTGGCTGCCCGGAAAGCGAAATCGGTGGCAACCTTCAAGGCCTGCTCGGCGGGCCGGCTTTCGGATTCAAAGGGGATCCGGACGTTCTGGTAGCCGTCCCAAGCGGTGAAATCAAGGTTCTCACGCATGGGGTGGGAGTTGTCGAATTTTCCGCTGCCGACGCGGGCTTCCACGCCC
>JALYSE010000097.1 GCA_030854955.1 Fibrobacterota bacterium
TGCCGGAAGGTGTGGAGATGGTGATGCCTGGTGACAATGTCACCATCACGGCCGAGCTGATTGCGCCTATCGCCATGGCCAAGGACTTGCGCTTCGCGATTCGCGAAGGCGGCAGGACCGTGGGCGCCGGCGTGGTCACCGAGATTTTGGTCTGAGATGAGGAGTTCTAGGTCAGTAGCTCAATTGGTAGAGTGCCGGTCTCCAAAACCGTAGGTTGTGGGTTCAAGTCCCCCCTGGCCTGAAAGTTCAAATTATGAAGAGATTTCAAAATTATATCAGAGACGTGATCGCCGAGCTACGCAAGGTGACTTGGCCGACAATGGAAGAGCTGAAAGGCTCGACCATTACGGTAATCGTGTTCAGCATTATATGCACGCTCTATGTCTTTACGGTGGATTTGGTCCTGGGTAGGTTGGTGAGCTTCATCCTCAGCTAGGGGATGGAGTCGAACCTGCTTAAAAACGTATGAGCCTGATCGGCAACGAACGGATAGGAAACGCAGTGAAGAAGTGGTACGTGGTACATACTTATTCCGGCCAAGAGGGCAAGGTCAAACAGCACCTTGAAGCCCTGGTCGACAAGAATAATCTGAAGGAATCCTTCGGCCAAATCCTGTTGCCCACCCGTGAGGTCACGACCGTCCAAAAGGGCAAAAAGACCACAAGGGACAAGAAGTTCTATCCCAGCTATCTGCTGGTTGAAATGGAAATGAACAAGGACACGATGCATTACGTCACGGACATTCCGGGCGTCACGCATTTTGTCGGTGTCGGAAAACCGCAACCCCTCCGCAAGAACGAAGTGGATCGGATCCTGGGACAGACCACGGTCGAGACCACGGTCACGGGTGTGGTCGAGATTCCGTTCACCAGCGGCGAAAAGGTCCGCATCAAGGACGGACCTTTCAAGGATTTCGACGGTGTGGTCGAAGAGATCAACCCGGAAAAGGGCAAATTGAAGGTGATGGTCAGCGTTTTCGGACGCTCCACTCCGGTGGAATTGGATTTTGTGCAGGTGGACTCGGTCTAAGGACCTGGGACCTTCCAAAAAAAGCAAGTAAGAAGAAGATCTAGGAGCGACAGTGGCTAAGAAAATCACGGGATACATCAAACTGCAGGTGCCTGCCGGCGCCGCCAACCCTTCTCCGCCTATCGGTCCCGCATTGGGCCAGCGCGGTCTTAACATCATGGAGTTCTGCAAGGCGTTCAACGCCCAGACTCAGGACAAAAAGGGATACATCATCCCCGTCGTCATCACCGTGTATGCCGACCGCAGTTTCAGCTTCGTCACCAAGACCCCTCCCACCCCGGATCTCCTGAAGAAGGCACTGAATCTGGAAAAGGGATCGGGCGAACCCAACCGTAAAAAGGTGGGCAAGGTGACCGAGAAGCAGATCGAGGATATCGCGAAAATGAAAATGCCCGACCTCAATACCACCGACCTCGCCGCGGCCTGCCGCATGGTCGCCGGTACTGCCAAGAGTATGGGATTGGAGATCGCGAAGTAAGCGTCAAGCGCGATGGAGGGTTCCGGAAACGCCGGAACGGACCCCCAGAGGTTTGCGACGGCCTGGCCGGAGCAAACATCCGATGACCCTCGCGTTGGAGTACCGGAGAACACTTAAACAAGGCAACGAAAGGTAGGAGCATGAAAAAAAGCAAAAACTACCGCAGCCTGGCCGAGAAGATAGATCGGTCCAAGGAGTACCCAATCTCCGAGGCTGTGAAGATTTTGAAGGGTGGAATCACAACGAAGTTTGATTCATCCCTCGAAGTTCACATGAATTTGGGAGTGGATCCGAAGTATTCCGAGCAGGTCGTGCGCGGAAACGTCGTGCTTCCCCACGGAACCGGTAAAAAGGTCCGTGTCCTCGCATTCTGCAAGGGCGAACTGGAAAAGGCCGCCACCGCTGCCGGAGCCGACCATGTCGGTGCCGAAGAGTTGGTGACCAAGATCCAGGGCGGCTGGATGGACTTCGATCAGGTCATCGCAACCCCCGACATGATGCCTCTCGTGGGCCGCATCGCCCGAATTCTGGGCCCTCGAGGACTCATGCCCAGCCCCAAGGCAGGCACGGTCACTATGAACGTAGCCCAGGTCATTAAGGAACTCAAGGCAGGCAAGATCGCATACCGCGTAGACAAGGGCGGTAACGTCCATGCTCCGGTCGGCAAAATCTCCTTCACGGCAGACCAGCTGATTATGAACGTCAAGACCCTGATCGACTCGGTCGTCAAAGCCAAGCCTCCCACATCTAAAGGCGTCTATGTCCGCAGCATCACTCTCGCAGGGACCATGTCCCCGGGCGTGCGCGTGGACAAGGCCGAAGCCAGGTAAGCGAGGCAGAACATGACATCCAAGACCATCGAGAAAAAAACAAGCGTCATTTCCGAACTGGAAGCCGACTTAAAGGCCTTCCCCGGCGTTTATATCGCCGACTTCAGCCGCGTGACCGTGCAGGTCGTAACGAGACTGCGTTCCAGCCTTCGCAAAAAGGGCATGAAGATGAAGGTTGCCAAAAACACCCTCATCAAGCGCGCCCTCGACGGTGCCGGAATCAAAGGTCTCGAGAAGCACCTGGTGGGACCCACCGCCGTGATCTTTTCGGACGACCAGGATCCCATGGCTCCGGCCAAGGCCCTGGTGGAGTTTCATAAGGCCAATGAAGGCATGTTGTCGGTCAAGGTCGTCTCCATCGATGGGGCCGCCTATCCCGGTAATCAACTCGCAGCCCTGGCCAAAATGCCGGGCAAGCGCGAACTGCAGGCATCGGTTATTGCCCTGGCTCTTGGGCCTGGACAGAAAATCGCCGGCATCCTGAAGGCCCCCGGCGCCGCCATTGCCGGCCAGATCAAGGCTCAAATCGAGAAGTTGGAGGGAGGCGCCTAATATCCAGAACAACGATGTTAACGGCGGCGCTACCCAATGGGAGCCCCGCTTCGGAAAAGAAACCCAAAATTTCAATAAACAGATTTTACTAATCAAATAACGGAGAATCTCATGTCAGAAGCAACTTACTCGGCCCCCGTGAAGGATATCGGAGACAAGATCGTCGCCCTCTCCCTGCTACAGGCCAAGGAACTTTCGGATTACCTCAAGAACACCTACGGCCTGGAAGCCGCTGCGGCTGCCGCTGTGATGGCCGCCCCCGCCGCCGGTGCCGGCGCCGCTGAAGCCGCCGCCGAGAAGACCGAATTCGACGTCGTGCTCGAGAGCGCCGGCGAGAAGAAGATCGGCGTCATCAAGGTCGTTCGCGCGATCACCGGTCTGGGCCTAGCGGAAGCCAAAGCCCTGGTCGACGGTGCGCCCAAGACCGTGAAGGAAGCCGTCAACAAGGCAGATTCCGAAAAGTGGAAGAAAGAACTCGAAGAAGCTGGGGCCAAGGTAAGCCTGAAGTAAGCTTGAGGACTTTTTCCTTCTACATAGGGAAAAAATCGTACGCCCTGCCCGCGGTTGCGGGCAGGCGTTTTTCCGTTTTTAAGATGGCGTCGCCGGTAATAATTGACCTGCGCGGGAACTTTTAAGGGATCGGAGATTTTCAGTGGAAAGACGGACATATTCCTCGAGTCGGTTCAATATGGAATTGCCCTACCTGCTTGATGTGCAGGTAAACTCGTTCAACCGCTTCATCCAGGCGGGAACGCTCCCCAAGGAGCGCAAGAAAGAAGGGTTGCAGAAGATTTTCGCCGAGGTCTTTCCCATCACGGACATCAAGGAAATGTATTCCCTTGAGTTCGAGGGCTACTCCCTGGGTGTGCCCAAGTACTCCATCGAGGAGTGCCAGAAGCGCGGCATGACCTTCGCCGCCCCACTCAAGGCCACCCTGAGCCTCAACATCTTCGAAGGCGAAGGCGAAGAGCGCAAGTTCGTCGAGAAGATCACGAACGACGTGTACATCGGGGATCTGCCCTTGATCACCCAGAACGGCACGTTCATCATCAATGGCGCCGAGCGCGTCATCGTTTCGCAGCTGCACCGGTCGCCCGGCGTGAGCTTCGACGAAGAGACCCACCCCAACGGCAAGCGCCTGCTCAAAGCGCGCGTAATCCCGTATCGCGGCTCGTGGGTGGAGTTCCTCATCGACGTCAACGAGGCGATGTACATCAACATCGACCGCCGCCGCAAGATTCCGGCCACCATCCTGCTCCGCGCCATCGGATTCTCGCGCAACCAGGACCTGGTCAAGCTCTTCTACGAAGGCGAAGACCTGACCGTGAACACCAAGGCCCCGGAAGGCATGGAAGACAAGGTTCTCTTCGAGGATCTGGTAGACAAGGACACAGGCGAAATGATCGCCGAGGCCAATACCGTCATCACTCCCGTGATTGCCAAGAAAATCGGGGAAATGGGTTTTAAGAAGATTAAGATCATCAAGGGCGTGGAAAGCAATCCCGTTCTCCACAATACCCTGTCCGCAGATCCCACTTCCAATGAGGAAGAGGCCCTATTCCGGATCTACTCCTTGATCCGTCCCGGCGATCCTCCGAATGTGCAGACCGCCAAGACCCTGCTCGATCGCCTTTTCTTCGACGACAAGCGCTATGATCTGGGCGAGGTCGGCAGATACCGCATGAACTCTCGCCTGAAGCTCAAGGTCCCCATGGAGACCATGACCATGACGAAGGACGATTTCATCGCGATCATGCGTTATCTCGTCTCACTGTTCCTCCAAGAGGGATACCTGGACGATATCGATCATCTGGGCAATCGACGCGTCCGGTCGGTCGGCGAGCTACTGGGCAACCAATTCTCGTTGGGCCTCACCCGCATGGCGCGCACGATTCGCGAGCGCCTGTCGCTTCGCGACACGGAGGAAATCACGCCCCAGGATCTGGTCAACGCCCGTACGGTCTCGACGGTCATCTCGACCTTCTTCGGATCGTCCCAGTTGTCCCAGTTCATGGATCAGATGAATCCCCTGGCCGAGCTGACCCACAAGCGCCGCATGTCGGCACTTGGACCGGGCGGTCTGACCCGCGAGCGCGCCGGCTTCGAGGTGCGCGATGTGCATCACAGCCATTACGGCCGCCTTTGCCCGATTGAGACCCCGGAAGGTCCCAACATCGGCCTCATCTCGTCCTTGGCCGCATACGCCAAGGTGAACCAGTTCGGCTTTATCGAAACGCCTTATCGCAAGGTCAAGAATGGCATCGTCAGCGACGAGGTCATCTACCTCACCGCCGATCAGGAAGACGAGTACCACGTGGCCCCGGCTTCCACGATTATCGACGCCAAGAACAAGTTCGTGAACGACTATGTGATCGTGCGTAAGCAGGGCGAATTCCCCCTGGTCGGGCGCGACACCGTGCAGCTCATGGACGTGTCCCCGAAGCAGTTGGTCTCCATCGCCGCAGGGCTCATCCCGTTCCTTGAACATGATGATGCCAATCGCGCCTTGATGGGCTCCAACATGCAGCGCCAGGCCGTGCCCCTCCTGATCCCTGATTCCCCCTACGTGGGAACCGGCCTGGAAGGCAAGGCCGCCTACGATTCCGGCGCCATGGTGGTAGCGGCCCATAGCGGCGTGGTCCACAGCGTCGACGCCCGCAGCATCATGGTCAAGCGCGAAGAGGCCGGCAAGCTGGTCACGGACTTCCTGGACGTGCCCGAGTACGATACCTACAACCTGCGCAAGTTTGAGCGCTCCAATCAGGATTCCTGCATCAACCAGCGCGTACTGGTGAAGGTGGGTCAGCCGGTCAAAAAGGGCGAAGTCCTCGCCGACGGCTCGAGCACTTCCCAGGGCGAACTTGCCCTCGGCAAAAACATCCTCATCGGGTTCCTGCCCTGGAACGGCTATAACTACGAAGATGCCATTATCATCTCCGAAGAGCTTTCCAAGAAGGACACCTTCACCTCCATCCATATCGAAGAATATGAGCTGGAAGTGCGGGACACCAAGCGCGGCCCCGAAGAGCTGACCCGGGAAATCCCCAACGTCTCCGAGGAATCCCTCCGGAACCTCGACGAAATGGGAATCATCCGCGTCGGAGCGGAAGTGGATGCAGGCGATATCCTGGTCGGCAAGGTCACGCCCAAGGGCGAGACCGAACTGTCCCCGGAAGAGCGCCTGCTGCGCGCCATCTTCGGCGAGAAAGCGGGCGACGTCAGAGACAGCTCCCTCAAGGCCCCTCCGGGCATGAAGGGCATCGTCGTCGAGAGTCGTACGTTCTCCCGCAAGGAACGCGATAAGAAGACCAAGAAGAGCGATAAGGATCGGATCGACGAGTTGCGCGCCACCATGAGCGCCCGTATCCAGGAGATCACGACCGCCCGCGACCGGAAGCTCCTTGAACTGCTGGACGGAAAGGATTCCCAGGAAATCCGCGATGGCTCGACCAACGAGCTCATCATCGGCAAGGGTAAGAAGTTCACGGACAAAGCTCTGCAGAAGATCAACTTCTCGGACGTCAACGTTCCTGATGGCCTGACCTCGGACGAAAAGTCGAACAAGACGGCGGAGAAGGTCCTGCATTCCGCGAACGAGATGATCTTCCGCCTGGAAGACGAACTCGACAAAGAAATCGACAAGATCATCCGCGGCGACGAGCTCAAGCCCGGTGTACTGCAGTTGGTCAAGATCTATATCGCCAAGAAGCGTCGCATCTCGGTGGGCGATAAGATGGCGGGACGCCACGGCAACAAGGGCGTTATCTCAAAGATCGTTCCGGTCGAGGACATGCCTTTCATGCCCAACGGCCAGCCGGTCCAGATTCTCCTCAATCCCCTGGGCGTACCTTCGCGTATGAACGTGGGACAGGTGCTGGAAACGCATCTTGGCTGGGCGGCGCAGGCCCTCGGCATCAAGATCGCAACCCCGGTATTCGACGGTGCCAGCTACGACGATATCCTGGATGCCCTCAAGGAGGCCAAGCTGCCGGTCACCGGCAAGACGGTCCTCTATGACGGTCGTACCGGCGAACGTCTGAACAACGAAGTCTGCGTGGGCATCATGTACATGCTCAAGCTCGGCCACTTGGTCGATGACAAGATCCATGCGCGCTCCATTGGTCCCTACTCCCTCGTCACGCAGCAACCCCTGGGCGGCAAGTCCCAGTTCGGCGGCCAGCGCTTCGGCGAAATGGAAGTCTGGGCCCTGGAAGCCTACGGGGCGGCCTACACCCTGCAGGAAATGCTCACGGTCAAGTCGGATGACGTCATGGGGCGTTCGAAGATTTACGAGTCCATCGTCAAGGGCGAGAATGCACCGCGTCCCGGCGTGCCGGAGTCCTTCAACGTGTTGATCAAGGAAATGCAAGCCCTCTGCCTGGACGTCAAGTTCATGCATGAAGAGGAAGAACTGGTCTGATAAGACTACGGAGTCTGTACTGTGGAAGGGATTAGGGGCTAGGGGTTAGGGATTAGGGGAAGAGAAAGCCAGGATGGCGGATTCTCTTCACCCTAACCCCTAACCCCTCTGGTGAGCAACCCAGGGAAGCACCCTAGCGCCTCTTGAGTTAAACAACGAGCGGTCAATAGCGGAGATCATAATGAACGAATTTTTCGAGAACTCCACCGAAGTCCAGGACAAAGAAGCCATCAGCATCCAGCTAGCTTCCCCCGACGTCGTACGTGGCTGGTCCTACGGCGAAGTCACCAAGCCCGAAACCATCAATTACCGCTCCTTCAAACCCGAGAAGGACGGTCTTTTCTGCGAACGCATTTTTGGACCCGTGAAGAACTGGGAATGCTCCTGCGGCAAGTACAAGCGCATCCGGTATCGTGGCGTCGTTTGCGACCGTTGCGGCGTGGAAGTCACCCATTCCAAGGTGCGCCGCGAGCGCATGGGCCATATCGAATTGGCCGTGCCTGTCGTGCACATCTGGTTCTTCAAGAGCCTTCCCTCCGTTATCGGTTCGCTGCTCGGCATGTCCGTCACGAACCTCGAACGCGTGATCTATTATGAATCGTACATCGTTCTGGATCCGGGCGATACCGACCTCAAGCTCGGTCAGCTCATTTCCGAAGATGAATACATCGATCTCGAAGACGAAGGCCGCCACTTCGACGCCAAGATGGGCGCCTCAGCGATCAAGCAGTTGTTGGCTGAGCTGAATCCGGAAACCCTTTCCGGCGACATGCGTAAACGCATCAAGGAAGAGACCTCCAGCCAGCGCAAGCAGGACCTGCTCAAGCGCCTCAAGGTCGTCGAAGCCTTCCGCAAGTCCCCGAACCGTCCCGAGTGGATGGTCTTGGACGTGCTGCCGGTCATTCCCCCGGATCTGCGCCCGCTGGTTCCCCTGGAAGGCGGCCGTTTCGCCACCTCCGATTTGAACGACCTCTACCGCCGCGTCATCAATCGCAACAACCGGTTGAAGAAGCTTATCGACATCAAGGCTCCGGAAGTGATTCTCCGCAATGAGAAGCGCATGCTCCAGGAAGCCGTCGACGTGTTGTTCGACAATGGCCGCCGCACCTTCTCCGTGAAGGGCGAAAACCGCCGTCCCCTCAAGTCGCTGTCCGAATTGCTGAAAGGCAAGCAGGGCCGCTTCCGCCAGAATCTTCTCGGCAAGCGCGTCGATTATTCCGGCCGTTCCGTGATCGTGGTGGGCCCGGATCTCAAGATCCACCAGTGCGGTCTGCCCAAGCCCATGGCCCTCGAATTGTACAAGCCCTTCATCATCCAGAAGCTGGAAGAGAAGGGGTTCGTTCACACCGTGAAGTCCGCGAAGAAGTTCGTGGAAAAGGAACGCCCCGAGGTCTGGGACATCCTGGAAGAAATCATCGACGATCATCCGGTGCTGCTGAACCGCGCTCCGACCCTGCATCGCCTCGGTATCCAGGCCTTCTATCCCAAGCTGGTGGAAGGTAAGGCCATCCGCCTGCATCCCCTGGTCTGTACCGCTTTCAACGCCGATTTCGACGGTGATCAGATGGCCATCCATCTGCCCCTGTCCTTCGAGGCCCAACTCGAGTGCCGCATCCTTATGATGTCCTCGAACAATATCCTGCATCCCGCCTCGGGCCAGCCCATTGCGGTACCTTCCCAGGATATTGTACTCGGTTGCTACTACCTGACGGCCATGAAGCCCAAGGGCAAGGGAGCCGGCAAGATGTTCTCCAATGTCGACGAAGCCGTGGCTGCTCTGGAATGCGGCGGGGTGGAACTCCACGTTCCCGTGAAGATCATGATCGACGGCGTACTGATCGAGACCTCGGTCGGCCGTGCCATCCTGAACCAGATCATCCCCAAGGAACTGGGCTTCCTCAACAAGAGCTTCGATAAGAAGACCATCTCCGCCACCATCGATCGGTATTTCCGCATCGCCGGCAACGAGCGCACTTGCGTGTTCCTCGATAATATCAAGGAACTTGGCTTCAAGTGGGCCACCAAGGGCGGCATGACCGTCGCCATCAACGACATGATCATCCCGCCCGAGAAATACGAGATGATCAAGGCCACGAAGGTCAAAGTTGATAAAGTAGCCGAGCTTTACGAGAATGGCGTCATCACGGACGGCGAGCGTTACAACCAGGTCATCGATCTCTGGTCGCATGCGACCAATGACGTCGCCACCCTGGTGTACGAGAAACTGGCCCAGGATCGCGACGGCTTCAACCCCGTGTACATGATGGCCGTGTCCGGCGCCCGCGGTTCCCGCGAGCAGATCAAGCAGCTCTCGGGCATGCGCGGCCTCATGGCCAAGCCCCAGAAGAAAATCACGGGACACGAAATCATCGAGCACCCGATTCTTTCCTGCTTCCGCGAAGGTCTGAACGTGCTGGAGTACTTCATCTCCACCCACGGAGCCCGTAAGGGTCTGGCCGATACGGCTTTGAAGACGGCCGATGCCGGTTACCTGACCCGTCGCCTCGTGGACGTGGCCCAGGACGTGGTTGTGAACGAAGAAGATTGCGGTACCGTGCTCGGCCTTGACATGACCGACACGACGGAAGGCGAGGACGTTGTCGTGGCCCTCTCCGACAAGATTCTAGGACGCGTGGCCTGCGACGATATCTACCATCCGGTAAGCGATGACGTCATCTGCCATGCCGGTGAACTCTTCGACGAAGTCATGGCCGAGAAGATCAAGGCTGCCGGCATCGAAAGCGTCAAAGTGCGCTCCGTGCTGACTTGCGAGTCCCTGCGCGGCGTTTGCGCCAAGTGCTACGGACGTAATCTGGCCAACGGCCGTATGATCGACATTGGCGAAGCCGTCGGCGTCGTGGCCGCCCAGTCCATCGGCGAACCGGGTACGCAGCTTACGCTTCGTACCTTCCATATCGGCGGCGCGGCTTCGCGCATGACCGCGGAATCGGTGAAAAAGGCGAAGTGGGATTGCAAGATCGTTCTGCGCGACGTGGAGACGGTCCCCAACCGAAAGGGAGAGGACGTGGTCGTCAGCCGCTCGGGCGAAATGTCCTTGCTCGATGAGCACGGGATCACCAAGGTCCGCTACGTGGTGCCCTACGGCGCCCTGCTGAAGGTGAAGGACGGCGCCCAGCTCAAGGCCGGCACCCTCATGTTCGAATGGGATCCATATAACACCCTCATCATCACCAAGAGCACTGGAATTGTTGAGTTCGACGGCCTCAAGGACGGCGTCACCTACGTCACCGAGTACGATGATACCACCGGCATGGAACGCCTCCGCGTCATCCGCGACAAGCGCGCCAAGCTGCATCCGCACGTGGTCATCATGGACCCGGACGGCAAGACTAAGCTCGGTCGCTACGCCGTTCCTGAGAACGCGTACCTGCAGTACAAGAACGGCGACACGGTTTACGCCGGCGAAGCCATCGTGAAAATAGCCCGCGCAGCCGGCAAAACCCGCGACATCACGGGCGGTCTGCCCCGCGTGGCCGAATTGTTCGAAGCCCGCCGTCCCAAGTCCCCCGCAGTCGTGACCGCCATCGACGGCATCGTCACTTTTGGCGAAGTGGAGCGCGGACAACAGCGCATCATGATTGAAGACGGCGACGTGAAGGAATCCTACCTGATTCCCCGCGGCAAGCACGTCACCGTGCATCCGGGCGACCGCGTGCGTTCGGGCGACAAGCTTTGCGACGGACCCATCGACCCCCATGATATCCTGCACATCGCCGGCGACGCCGCCGTGCAGCGTTATCTGGTGGAAGAAATCCAGGCCGTGTACCGCCTCCAGGGCGTGACCATTTCCGATAAGCACATCGAAAGCATCGTTCGCCAGATGTTGCGTAAGGTTGCGGTTGAGAACCCGGGGGATACGGAACTACTGGAAGGCGAGGAAATCTCCAAGGCCCGCATCCGCGAAGAGAATCTCCGCGTCGTGAATCAAGGTTTGCGCGCGGCTAGCTTCCGTCCGATGTTGCTCGGTATCACCAAGGCTTCCTTGGGTACCGATAGCTTCATTTCGGCAGCGTCTTTCCAGGAAACAACCAAGGTGCTCACAAATGCCGCAATCGCCGGCAAGATCGACAACCTGGTCGGACTCAAGGAAAACGTCATCATGGGCCGCCTCATTCCTTCGGGAACGGGAAACGCCATGGTCAACGCCATCCGTATCCGCGATTTGGACGCAGAATCAGAGGAAATCCATTCCATGGCCGAGATCGGCGAAACCCGCGTTGCGGCCGAGGAACCGGGTCAAGAGCCCATTCTCGCCAACGAAAGCGGACCCTCATAAGGATCCACTCAGTCCGACCCTGACGAGTCCCTCCAGAAAACCCCAGGGTTTGCAGCAATGCGGCAAACCCTGGGGTCTCCGGCGGCCTAAGCCCTTGACAGGATTCGACTTTTGCAGTTAATATTCACCACTCATCGGAAAAAAACGGAGAACTCGACACAGTGCCCACTATCAGCCAATTGATCCGCAAAGGGCGTCTGAAGCAGACTGCCAAGAGCAAGGCCCCAGCCTTGATGGGCAGCCCGCAAAAGCGCGGTGTTTGCACCCGTGTATACACCACCACTCCTAAGAAGCCCAACTCCGCCCTGCGGAAGATTGCGCGCGTGCGTCTTTCCAATAAAATGGAAGTGACCTGCTACATTCCGGGAGAAGGCCACAACCTGCAAGAACACTCCATCGTCCTCATCCGCGGCGGCCGCGTAAAGGACGTTCCGGGCGTGCGCTACCATATCATCCGTGGGACCTTGGATACTTCCGGCGTTGAAGGCCGTAGGCAGAGCCGGTCCTTGTACGGAGTCAAGAAGCCCAAGGCCGGAGCTGCAGCCGCTCCCGTCAAAGGCAAGAAGTAAACGCGATCGGAATTAGAGGAAAAAGATGTCCAGAAGAAAAAGAGCCGATAAGCGTAAAATCTACGGTGACCCCAAGTTCAACAGTACCTTGGTCACCCAATTCATGAACGTTGTTGTCAGCCGCGGCAAGCGCAGCATTGCCGAGGACGTGGTCTACTCCGCCCTGGTCGAATTCAAGAAGAAGATCGGCGGCGAAGACGACGAACTGACCTTGTTTAAGAACGCCCTCAACAACATCAAGCCTTCCCTTGAAGTGAAGTCCCGTCGCGTCGGTGGCGCCAACTATCAGGTTCCGGTTGAAGTCGCTCCCGCCCGCCGCACCGCTTTGGCGCTGCGCTGGCTCAAGGAAGCGGCCCAAGGCCGTAACGAGAAGGACATGTCCCGCCGGTTGTCCGCTGAGCTGATCCAAGCCCTCAACAATGAAGGCAATGCGGTCAAGAAGAAGCAGGATATTCACCGCATGGCGGAATCCAATAAGGCGTTCGCTCACTTTAGGTGGTAGTCATTGGGCGAAAGCCCGCATTCACCCACTTCCGCTGGTAAACATCGGAACACAAGGCAACCTCATCGAAAAAACCCCGGGCAACCGGGGTTTTTTATTTTGTACGCATGGTCACTTCTCCCCGCCACCGGATCCGCACGGTATTTGGCCCGTAAGCCATTGCCTCCAATCGCCAACCCATCGGCCTGCGCCTCCCTTGAGAGCAGCACCCATTCAGATACCACGAAACAGGGGGGTGCGAAATACCGCCGTCGCCCGAGGGAACCGGAGTGTCCGCGCTCAAGGGCAATGGCACGCCGAAGTCGGGTATGCCATCCGGTTTCCATGAAAAATTTGCGCTCGGGTGTCACTGCCGGATTCGGTATAGGAAGGGCTCGTATTGCCATGGTATAGAAACCGCATCCAATCTTCCGTTCCATCCAGGGAATGGAAAAAGGAATGGTTGCCGGGTCCATAAACCCCGTTGGCATGGTTCCGAGGAAAAATGGGCGCCGGATGCTGCACCCAGGAGACGGTCTTTAAAACATTGGCATTCTCATCGGCCACCAGCATGCCCAGCTTCCGTTTATACCATAACGGCCGGGCTTTGCTTGAGTCCTCCCAAGGTAGGGGATTTCCAGATGGTGTTGACGTTGCCTTGAGTGGTGGACAGATAATAATGTCCGGCCTCAAGCCGCGCGCATGCCCTTTTGATTTCCCCAACCCCTGACCGCAATTAGGTGCCCGGGGGGCGCTTCCTGGTCCCCGACTCCCGGCTACCCCTATCGGGGGATTACATTCTATACTTTACTGCTGCACCAGAATTGCAGCCACCTATGTCTTCCTCTCCCAAAGATACCCGTGCCATAGCGATTCTCGCCCACGTCGACGCGGGCAAGACTACCGTATCCGAGCGTTTGCTCTATTTCAGCGAAACCATTCCCGGCCTGGGCGAAGTGGACGAAGGCCTCGCCACCATGGACTACCTGGAAGAGGAAAAGAAACGCGGCATCACCATCGAAGCCGGCATCGCCTCTTATCAGTGGAAGGGCACCCGCGTCACCTTCGTGGATACGCCGGGCCACGTGGACTTCGGCGTGGAGGTGGATTTCGCCCTGCAGGCGGTGGAGGGCGTGATCCTCGTCCTGTCCGGTGTGAGCGGAATCGAATCCCAGAGCCTGGAGGCGTGGGGCAAGATCAAGGCGAACCACAACAGCACTCTCATTTTCATCAATAAGCTCGACATTCCGGGTTCGGACTACCGCAGAGTGATGGAGCAGGTTCAAGTGATGTTTAACGTAAAACCGGTGGCACTCACCCTTCCCGTCTACATCGCCGGAGCGGACGGCGGCCAGCCCGCCTTGGACGGCGTCATCGACGTGCTCAACCAGTTGGCCTTGTACCGATCCGTGGACAATCCCCGCAAGCTCATCAAGGGCGACGTGCCCACCTTCCTGGCGGATGACTATGCACGTGCGCGGAAGGATCTGGTGGACGTGGCTTCGCAATTCAACGATGTCCTCCTGAACGCCTGGATGGCGGGCGAAGAACTCAAGAACGAGGAGATTGTCGCCGGACTCAAGGCGGCCATGGACAATGGGGGTTACATTCCGGTTTACATGGGATCAGCACTCAAGAACGTGGGCATCCGGCAGCTCATGAATGGGGTCAATCTTCTCCTGCCTGCTCCGGGGGTCCGCCGGAGCGGGGGTTCAGGGGATCCCTGTGCCGGCCCGCCCAAGCGGTCGGCCACGGGAGTCTTGTGGGATCGCGAAGAATCCATGGATCGATCGGCAATGGGATTCATCATCAAAATTCGCCATTACCAAGACATCGGCAAGATTTTCCTCGCCAAAATCTACGATCCATCGTCCCTGGGCAATCTGGATTCCGCCCGCTTTTTCCGCGTTTTCGCGGAAAGTCTGGTTGCGATCAAGGACATCACCGAAATCAAGGCGGGGGATGTGGTGGCGATCCAGTCCAATCAGAATTACCGGATGGGCCAGGTCATCCTTCCGGACGGTAAGCCCGACACGGGGCCCAACGCGGGCTTTATGACCCGTAAATACAGGCCGTTGCTGCAATCCCGCATCGAACTCGTGTGCGCCGAGGATTTCGAATACGTGGATCGAATCCTGAAACAACTAGCCGACACCGAACCTTCCATTTCGATTACCCCGGATCATGCCACGGGCGGCTGGCTCATCAGCACGGTGGGCGAACTTCAGCTGGATGTCTTCTGCAAACGGCTGAAAAAAGATCACAAGTGCGACATCAAAATCGGAGCGCCATCGGTGCGTTTCCTGGAAAGACTCAAAGGCCCTCAACGCGGTCTGGCCAATACCAGCGTAGCCAGTTTTAGAGGTCACGCGGGCGGCTCGCTTCCGTTGATGGGAAGTTCGCTGGGGGCCGAGGTCCGCATCGGCATGGATATCCTTGGAAGCACCGAGGACGAGAAGAATCGAGTCGCGTATGCGATCCCGGTCGCGCCCGAATATAAAGAGGTTATCGAAGCAACTTTCGAGCATTTTTGCAGCCAGGGAATCTGCGGAATCGGCGATGTGGCGGGTTTAACATGCCGGATTACCGAAATTGCGGGATCAAAGAATCCGGACAAAGACCTAGAGCGTCAAATTCCACTTCCGTTATTGGCAAAATGCTTTGCAGACGGTCTGAAATTGAATCTTTCCTGCGCCCAATTCGAAGTTTTTGAGCCGGTGATGCGGCTGGAAATCATCATTCCAGACGAATTTTGCGGGTTGGTGCTTGCCGACCTGGCTTCAAGGGGGGGGATTGTACGGAAATTGGACTCCGACGGGTACAACTCCATAATCCTCATTGAGATACCCTTGTCAAGCACGTTCGGCTATACTACATTACTCCGCTCCTTAACAAGAGGGTTAGGAGTTTACGTTCTCACCTACGAAAAACATGGTGTACGAAGATAAAATCGAGCGTTTGACCTAACTACCTGGGATACCCCTGAAAAAAAGGACAAACCGAGCCGAGGTTCCTCACGAGGATAACGCGGCCCCGGAACGGGACTCATTAGAGCAAGTGGAGTTGTATTATGGCTAAAGAAAAATTCAACAGGAACAAACCCCACGTCAACGTTGGCACCATTGGCCACGTCGACCATGGCAAGACTTCCCTGACTGCGGCCATCACCACCGTTTTGGCCAAGAGCGGCGGCGCTGTGGCGAAGT
>JALYSE010000098.1 GCA_030854955.1 Fibrobacterota bacterium
TGGATGCAGGTCATAGGGCTCGTCTCCCTTGCTATATTGTCTTGCACATGGAAAAGGTCGGTGTCGTCGATTTTGGCGGGCAATATACCCATTTGATAGCGCGCCGGGTTCGCCAGTTGGGCGTCTACTCGGAAGTGATTTCCCCTTTAGGGGGTGCGGACCAATTGAAAGGCCTTTCGGGCCTCATTTTTTCGGGAGGGCCTTCGTCGGTCTACGATGCAGATGCGCCTTCGGTGAGCCCGACCCTGCTGGAATCCGGCCTGCCCATCCTGGGCCTATGCTACGGGCACCAACTCATCAACCTCAAAAAGGGCGGAGAGGTGAAGCGCGGCACCGTACACGAATTTGGCCCCGCCGAGTTCCATCCCGACCGCAGCCATCCCCTTTTCGCCGGACTGTCGCTTTCCTCCATCGTTTGGATGAGCCACGGCGATGAAGTGAAGAAACTGCCCGAAGGCTTCCACCGTATCGGCTACACCTCGGACTGCGATCTGGCTGCGGTCGCGAACGACTCCGGGAAAATCTACGGGTTGCAGTTCCATCCCGAAGTGACTCACTCCGAAGAAGGCCAGGCCATCTTCAAGAACTTCCTCACCCTATGCGGATGCAAGTTCGAATGGAAGGTCGCCGATTACGTGAAGACCCTCGAGGACAAGCTGCGCGCGCAATGCGCCGGGCGCAAGGTGTTCCTGCTGGTGAGCGGGGGGGTGGATTCCACCGTCGCCTTCGCCTTGCTGAACCGCGCCCTGGGACCCGAGCGGGTGCTGGGCCTTCACATCGACAATGGCCTGATGCGCAAGAACGAAAGCGCCGACGTGCTCGAGTTCATGAACCGGGAAGGGTTCCACAATCTGAAGGTCCGGGACGCCACTGCGGATTTCCTCAAGGCCCTCGACGGCGTTTACGGACCCGAGCAGAAACGCAAGGCCATCGGCGATACCTTTCTCACCGTCAAGGATGATGCATTGGAATCACTCCATCTGGATCCGCGGGAATGGCTGTTGGCGCAAGGCACAATCTATCCCGACACCATCGAGAGCGGGGCCACCAAGAATTCCGCCGTCATCAAAACCCACCACAACCGCGTGGGCGCCATCCTGGAGCTTCTGGAAAAAGGCCTTGTGGTCGAGCCCTTGGCCGATCTCTACAAAGACGAAGTACGCGAGCTCGGCCTCCTGCTCGGCATTCCCGAAAAGTTGATCTGGCGCCATCCCTTTCCGGGCCCCGGTCTGGGAGTCCGTCTCCTTTGCAGCAAAAACGCCGGGCGCACGGTGGATCCCAAGGTGTCCACCAGGATCCAGGCCTTATTGGCTGCCGAAGGCTTTGAAGGGGAGGTTCTCCCCATCGAAAGCGTGGGCGTGCAGGGCGACGGCCGCACCTACGCGCATCCGTGCTTGATCAAGGGCCCGCGCGACTGGGACCAGGCGGACCGTATTTCCGTGTCTCTGACCAATCGCGTACGCGAAGTGAACCGGGTTGTGTTGGAGCTGGGATCGCTCCCCGGGAGCGGATACGAGTCCGTTGCCGCCCAATGCGACAAGCCCAACCTCGACCTGCTTCGCGAAATCGACGATCTCTGCACGCGATTCATGGTCGCGGAAAACCTCTATGCCACCATCTGGCAGATGCCCGTGGTGCTCGTGCCCTTGGAAAAGGCCGGTAAACCCGTCATCGTGCTGCGACCGGTGGTTTCTTCGGAGGCCATGACCGCGCGCTTTGCGGCCATCCCCTTCAACCTGCTGGACGGCCTCTGGGAAAAGCTCAGGGAGGCGGGCGTGGGAGCCTTGCTGTACGATATCACCCATAAACCTCCGGGAACCATCGAATGGGAATGAGGGCCTCCAACCCTCGTTCCTCTCCTGGTCACCGGCATCGGAACCGCTCAGTGGCAAAAGACCCCAAGCTCAAGACCAATAAGATCGAAAAGGAAAAAGCCATCCTCGTGGGCGTGGCCACCCGAGCCGTATCTGTCAAGGTCGCCCGAGAGCACATGGCCGAGCTCAGCCGCCTGGCCGATACCGCCGGCGCCGTGGTGGTTGAGACCACCATGCAGCGCAGGGAGACCCTGGATCCCGCGACCCTGGTGGGCGAAGGCAAGGTCGCCGAAATCGCCGACATGGTGGCGCGCCATCAGGCCGACCTGGTGATCTTCGACGAGGATCTGAGCGGCTCCCAGGTGAAGAAGCTGGAAACCAAAATCAACTGCAAAATTCTCGATCGTAGCGGCATCATCCTCGACATCTTCGCCAAGCACGCCCGCACGGCGGAGGCAAAGGTCCAGGTCGAAGTGGCGCAGCTGGAATACTTGCTTCCCCGCCTGACGAACGCATGGTCCCATTTGTCCCGCCAAGCCGGCGGCGTGGGCATCGGCATGAAGGGCCCGGGTGAAACGCAGTTGGAAACGGACAAGCGCCTCGTCCGCAAACGCATCGCGGAACTGACGCGCAAGCTCGAAAAGATGGAAGACATCCGGGTGGCGCAGCACAACCGCCGCATCCCCACCTTCCATGCCGCCTTGGTCGGCTATACCAACGCGGGCAAGTCGACCCTGATGAACGCTTTGACCCGGGCCGGAGTGGAAGCGGCCGACAAACTGTTCGCCACCTTGGACCCCACCACCCGCAAGGTGTACCTGGGTCCCATGAAAACGGCTGTGGTCTCGGACACGGTGGGATTCATCCGCAAACTACCGGTGGGCCTGGTGTCCTCGTTCAAGAGCACCCTTTCCGTGGTGGCGCAGGCGACCCTGATCCTTCACGTAGTCGACTCCAGCGCCGATGACTTCGAGGACCAGATGGAAATCACCGCGCGTATCCTGGGTGAACTTTGCCCCGGCGAAGTGCCCCGCGTGACCGTATTCAACAAAATCGACTTGCTGGAGCCCGAACGGCTCGAGTTCCTCAAAGCGCACCATCCCCAGGCCGTATTCGTTTCCGCCGAGGGAAAGATCGGCCTGGATGCCTTGAAGGACCGCATCAGCGAGTTCTATGATCTGGGGCGGTTCGCGCAGGCCATCGAAGAATCTCTCCCCAACCCCACATCGGGATGGGGCGAAGAGCCCGAAGCGTGAACGGCGGCCGCGTTTCCCGCGGCAAAGGACCGAAATGGATCTGAACACCGTTCTCAGCCCCGCCTACCTTTCGAGTCTGAAAGGCCTGGCCTTGAAAGCCAGGATGGTGCTCGAAGGAACCATGGCCGGCCGCCATCTTTCCCCCTTTCACGGATTCTCTTCCGAGTTCTCCCAATACAAAGGCTACGTGCCGGGCGACGACATCAAGTTCCTGGACTGGAAGGTCTACGGCAGGAACGATCAGTTGGTGACCCGACAATACCGGGACGAAACCAACGCCAGCGTTTACCTGGTGGTGGACAGTTCGCAATCCATGGGATATCAGGGTGGCGGCGCCGTGACCAAACTAGAATATGCGACCGTGCTCGCGGCCTCGCTGGCCCTGATGGCGTTCGGGCAGCGCGATGCGATCTCGGTCTCCCACGGGGCGGGCGAACCGGTCTCATTCCTGCCTCCGCGCAACAGCGCGCATCACTTGCGCCAGGCCCTGCAGATACTGGAATCCCTGAAACCATCGGGCGTCACGGATCTGGAAGCGCTTTTCGGACGCATGGCGGCCCGGCTGAAATCCGGCAGCATGACCTTCCTGTTCACGGACCTATGGCAGGATCCCAAGGCCGTCATCACCGGTCTGAAGGAAATCCGTTTCAAGAATCAGGCGGCCACCCTGGTGCAATTGCTCGCTCCGTCTGAAACGGCCTTCCTGGACGGAACCAACCTCGAACTCGAGGACATGGAGACCAAGGAGACCGTCAAGATTTCGGCGCGCCACCTGAAGCCTCAGTACCTGGAGACCCTGGCGGCACATACCGAAGCCCTGCGTTCCGAATGCTTCAACCTCAACGTGAAATTCCTGCGCGTGGATACCACCTTGTCCTATTTTGAAGCCATGCGTCAGCTTCTGCAGCGATCCTGAACCGTGTTCTCCCTGCTCAGTCCACTCAGTCTCTGGTTCGGCGCAGCCTTGGCCGTGCCCCTGATGATCCATTTCCTGGGCCGCCAGCGACTCAAGCGGCAGCCTTTCCCCAGCCTGCTGTTGGTGCACGAACGCTTCTCCAAGTCCATGCACCGGCACCGTCTGAAGAACCTGCTGCTCCTCATCATCCGGACCTTGCTAATCCTTTGCCTGTTGTTGGCCTTGGGTAATCCCGCCCTGGAATCCCGCATCGCCGGGTCCGTCAAGAACGGCGCCGACCGGCCAGACCTTTCGTTGGCCTTGATCCACAACGGCATCTACGGACGCCTGAAATCCGTCGCCCCGGACGAAAGCTCCGTGGCCGGAAGCCTGCTGTCTGCCCAGGGCGGGAAGGCTCCGGCGGGGGCAGATGTCCTGGAAGCCCAGTGGTTGCGCTTGCGGGCCCTGGATGCCTCGGAGGGCGGCCTCACCCAGACGTTTCCCGTGATCGCGGACGGATCCAGCGCCAAGGAGGTCTCGGAGCGGTACGGCGATTACGGCGCGGCCGTGACACGCATGCTTTCCGGCCTGGGCATTCGTCCGGGCACGGCCCAGGCCCACCTTCCGGTCTTCGACTGGCGTGAATTGGCCTCGGCGAAAGGAGAATTGCTCCGGGCTCTCAAAGAAAATCCGGGCTTGCAGATCATCATGACCGATTACGGCGCGACCGCAGCCAAGGTCAGCGCTTTCTCAGGATTACGGGCGACCCTTTCCCCGGAAAGCCCGACGGTAAACGTCCTGGCCAGGCTCAGCCCCGCGGCCGCGGAAGGTGCTGCGGAAAAAGTCCAGGTTTCCCTGAACGGCAGACTCTTCCAGGAGTCGGCTCCGGAAGGGGGACGCGTGGAAGTTACCCTGCCCTTGAGAGAAGGCCCCCGCACCGTCGGCCGGTTTTCCCTGTCCAAGGGCGGATACGCGGCGCCGGATCTGCATTTCTGCTTTCCCCAGGCCGGCCAGTGGGTGCTGGCACACGCGGGCAGCGATATGGCATCACTTCCCAGCCTGGGCCGGGAATCCTATCATCGCCGCATCGTCCACGTCGCCTCGGCCAGGGACGTCCCCTGGACCGGCATCGCGGAAGCGGCCAAAGGCCCCTCTTTGAAAGCCGGGGCCGGTTCGGGCGGGCTCCGGCTCGTCTACCTCGCAACGGAACGGGGGACTCAGCCCGATGCCTATGCCCGGGCCGTGGAATTCGTAAAGCGCGGCGGGCGTCTCATCATCGGGGTAGGCAGGGAAAGCGACATTCCCCTGCTGAACCGTTTCCTGCTCCAACCGTTGCGGCTGGGACGGCTGGGCAACCTGGTGGAAGCGCCCGCGAACGCGTCGGTGGCCGTCAACCGTCAGGCCCTGGCAAGATTCGGCAGGCTTCCCGGGGATGCCGGTACCCTGGGATCCGTACGCAGGCGATTTGCCTTCGCGCCCGATTCCAGCGTCGACATCCTGCTTTCGCAGGGGAATCCTTCCGAAGCCGTCCTGGCCGCGGGGGATTTCCATCGCGGGCAGGTGATGCTTTGGACCACGGATATCGACGATCTGGAGTGGTCGGATCTGGGGGTCAGCCCCTTGACTCCCCTGATGCACCAGGCCTTCCAGAATGCTTCCGGTTCGGCGGACGGATCCGCCGGTTCGGCGGACGGATCCGCCGGTTCGGCGGACGGATCCGTTGACAGGGCGGCAAACCTCGCAGTGGCATCCGACTCGATCTACACGGCGGTTCTGGAAGGGACGGAAGGACCGATGACCGGATCCGCTGGCGGTGCCCCGCCGGAAGTGCGCGACCCGGAAGGACGACCGTTCACAAAAGTCCGGACGGAGGGATCTCGCATGCGCATCGGCCCATTCGACAAATTGGGAATCCATCACATCATCGCGGGAAAGGATACCATGGCCTTCGCGGTCAACCTCGGGTCCCGCGAAGGCCTCGACACGTCGCCAGGGAGTCGGGAAGTGGATTGGTCGGAAGCCAATGCGGAAGCGCGGGCGGATTTCCTCAAGGATTTCAAATCTTATCACGGAAGGTTGCTGGTGCTCGGAATGGACGAACCGGCGACGGTCAAAGCCTCCATCCGACGATTGTGGCCATTGTTCATCTTGGCGGCAATATTATTACTTTTGCTGGAGGGGTTGATCTCTTCCACATTCTCCTTGCGAAGGAATCAGCCTTGAAACACAAGGCCATATACCCATGGAAATCCTAGGTACCACCAGACTCATCGCCCTTCTCGGAGATCCCGTTGCTCATTCGCTGTCTCCCGCCATGCATAACTCGGCCTTTGAACAGTTTGGCCTAGACTTCGCCTTTGTGCCCCTGCGCGTCTCCGCCGAAGGATTGAAAACCGCGATCGACGCCATCCGCGTCTTCAATTTCCGCGGCGCGAACGTAACCCTGCCCCACAAACAGTCCGTCATCCCGTTCCTGGATGACATCACGGAAACCTCTCGTATCATCGGTGCGGTGAATACCATCCTCAACGATGACGGCCGGCTCATTGGAACCACCACGGATCCGGAAGGGTTCCTGGAAGGATTCCGGGAAAAAGGGCACAGCTTCATCGGTAAATCCGTCGCCATCCTCGGTAACGGCGGATCGGCCCGCACCATCGCCTACGCCCTGCTGATGCAGGACCGGCCCAGCCAAGTGGTTCTGGTCGGGCGCGACCTGGGAAAGTCCCAGCGTCTGGCCACGGAAATCGCGAACCGGCTCCACCTACACGGCGGTAGCGGCGCCCTCCCCGCTCCGAAGGCCATCACCATGGCCGATTACGCTTCCGTGCGAGAGGATATCCAGGTGGTGGTGAACACCACTCCGGTTGGGATGCATCCCAATACGGACGCCACCCCCCTCAACGCCCAAGACCTCGTGCGGGGCCAGATCGTGTACGACATTGTCTATGCCCCCGAGCAGACCAGGCTCCTGCGTGACGCCGAAGCGATGGGTCTAGACACCGTCGGCGGCTTGGGAATGCTTGTACACCAAGGCCGCGCGGCCTTCGAATTCTGGACCGGCATCAAACCCGACGCGGCTGTTTTCTACGCCGCCGCTCGGGAAAAACTGGCCCGAGGAATCGGCGAACCCCGGATGAAACCGCCGGATCGTGAACCCGCGCCCCACCCTCGATCGGCCGCTGTCAGGAATGCATCTCCGCCTCCGGCGGGGATGGGCATCTCGGACGATCCCTGAACCCTACGGTAACCGGCGCATGACCCTTCCGCTCAAACGCAACATCTATTTCACCGGCTTCATGGCTTCGGGAAAGAGCCGCATCGGCTCCCTGACGGCCGCTTCCCTGGGGTGGAAGTTCTTCGACCTCGACAAGCTGATCGAAGAGAAAACCGGCAAAGCCATCCCGCAGATTTTCGCCGAAGACGGTGAAGCCGCCTTTCGCAGCATGGAGATGGAAGCCTTGCGGGAAGTGGCGGGCTTAGGCCCGATGGTGGCCTCCCTGGGCGGGGGAACCCTGCTGAATCCGGAAGCCATTGAGCTCATCCGCGCCGATGGCGTGCTGGTGGGCCTGCATGCGTCCCCCGAGGTCATCCTGGAAAGGGTGAACCGTAAAAAGGAAAGTCGCCCCTTGCTCGCGGGCCTGGACGACGAAGCGAAGATGGCCAAGATCAAGGAGATGCTGGCCATCCGCAAGCCCCTCTATGACCTGGCCGACATCAAATTCGAATCGGACGAAAAGATCCCCCACCACGTCCTCACCCGCAAAATCGTCCATCGTCTCCAGATCGAGGAGCTATCCTCACTTAAGGTCGAGCTGGCCGATCGCACCTATCCCATTTACGTGGAAGAGAACCTGGCCGGCCACATCGATTCCATCGCCGCCAAAACCGGCTGCTCGCAGCGGTTTCTCATCGTTACGGACCAGAACCTGAAGAATCATCAGAAGCGCATGCTTGAGCAGATTCGCACCAGCCTGGGCGACTGCCGCATCTTCTTTTTCAAATCCGGCGAAGAGGAAAAGAGCCTCAAGTCCCTAAACAAATTGTTCACATTCATGCTTCGCCACGCCTATCCGCGTAAGACCACCCTGGTCGCCTTCGGCGGCGGAGTCACCGGGGACATGGTCGGCTTCGCCGCCGCCGTCTACTTGCGCGGCATCGACTTCATCCAGGTTCCCACTACCTTGCTTTCCATGGTGGACAGCAGCGTGGGCGGCAAGACCGCAGTCAACCACCCCCTGGGCAAGAACCTGATCGGCGCCTTCTACCAGCCCAAGGCCGTGGCTATCAGCCTCGAATCCCTGGAGACCCTTCCCCCCCGGGAGTTCCTGGCCGGCATGGCCGAAGTGGTCAAGTACGGCGTGATCCGTGACCCGGATTTCTTCGCTTTCCTGGAAGAGAATGTGGCGGGCATATTGGAGAAGCGGCCGGACCTCCTGCGGGAAACCGTACTCCGATCCTGCGCTATCAAGGCGGATGTGGTGGGCAGGGACGAGCGCGAGACTGCCGAAGGCGGCAGGGCCATCCTCAACTACGGGCATACCTTCGGCCACGCCTTTGAAGTACTGGGCGGATACGGTCTGCTGCCCCATGGCCTGGCCGTGGCCCTGGGGATGCGCGTGGCCGCCCGGTTGGCCGTATTGCTTGGCATGCTCGACGAGGCCGGTGAAAAGCGCCAGAACGATCTGCTCGTCAAGCTCGGCATGCCGCGCCACTTTCCCAGGAAATGGGACGATGGCAAGGCCTGGGAGGCGATGGGCCTGGATAAAAAGGTCGATGACGGCAGCCGGGTCTACATACTTCCCACCCGCATCGGCGAAGTGGTGCCGGTCCGCGACGTCCCCAAGGAAACGGTGCTCCAAGCCATGGGAACCGCCAGGGAAAGCAAGTCCCCTTGACCATTCTCCTCACCGGCGGAACCTGCTGCCTGGGCTATCACCTGCTCAGCCTGCTTTCCCACGGCAAGGGGGATCTGGTTTCCTATTCCGGCGAAGACCCGGAGCCCCACGCCACCCTCCAGCACGCCACCTACATCACCGGGGACCTGCTGGATTTCAAGAACCTGCTGCAGGTGCTCGGAGAGCATCGTCCCACGGAAATCTACCACATGGCTTCCCAGGGGTTCTCCCTGGGCTCCTCTCAGGCCAAACCGAACGCCATCCTGCAATTCCTCATCTTGGGGACCCAGAATCTGTTCGAGGCCGTGCGCCTGACCGTTCCCAAGGCCAGGGTGATCCTGGTCAGTTCCTCGGAAATCTACGGCGCCGGCCGCGGCGTTGTAGACGTCATCCACCGCGAGACGGACCCGCCCATCCCCTTCACGCCCTATGCCACCGCCATGGCGGCCTGCGAACTGCTGGCCAAGCAATACATCTATGCCAACAACCTGGATATCGTGACCGTGCGGCCCTTCAGCTCTACCGGCCCATATCAGGAACGCAAGTTCGTCCTCCCCTCGGTAGCCGCCCAGATCGCGTCCATTGAAATGTACGACGGCGAGACTGCCATCTATACGGGCAACCTCGACGTTTCCCGGGACTACCTGGACGTGCGCGATCAGGCCCGGGCCATCGCCATGCTCGCCAAGCGCGCCGAGACCGGAGAGGTCTACAACGTCTGCTCCGGCAAGGCCCGCACCATCCGAGACCTGGTCAATTACGTGATCGGCCTGAGCGGGTGCCCTATCGAGATGCGCATCGACCCAGCCCTGGAAAGGGCCATCGACATTCCCCTGCTGGTGGGTTCCCCCGAGAAAATCATGAGCCTGACCGGCTGGAAGCCCATCATCTCCATCGAGGACAGCCTGAAGGACCTGTATTCGGAGATTAAACAGCGACTGCAGGCCAAGGGGGCCGCAACATGAAACGAAACCGGATTGAATATTGAATGTTTAAAATTGAAAATCGTAGAATAGAGATCTTTATCCACAAGGACTGACCGACTTCCATGTTGTCCCATCTCCTCTTTCACCTGACAGGCATCAATCTCTTCGAGGACCGACTGTTCCGCGCCGGCGCGGCCTCGCTATTCGCGTCCTTGCTGGTGTTCCTGCTCATGCCCTGGTACATCCGCATCCTCAACCGCCTGGACGCCACCTCGGACTTCGATCAGGGCAAGCGGAAATCGCCTCCTATCATGGGTGGGGCCCTGCTGGTTTCCGCCGTGCTGATCGCGTCGCTCTCCTTCGCCAACCTCAACGCCTATTCCATCTCGGCTCTGGTGATCCTGCTCGCTTATGCCACCATCGGCGGCGTCGACGATGTCATGAAAATCCACAATAAAAGGCTCGTCGCCCAAGGCAAGCTCTCCAAGGCCGACTTCCAGCTCAAGGCCGACGGCATCTCCGCCCGCCTCCGCCTTTTCCTTTACTTCCTGTTCTCCATGCTCGTGGCCGCTTTCGCCTACAAGTTCATTCCTGGGCTTTCCGGCCACCTCACCATGCCTTTCGTGAAACCCGAAGTGTGGTTTCCGCACCTACCCAATTGGGCGTTCATCCTGCTCATCTGCATCGTAACCGCTTCCAGCGCCAACGGCGCCAACTTCACCGATGGCCTGGACTCCCTGGTTTCCGTACCCATCATCACTACCTCTCTGTTCGCCGGCGTGGTCGCCTACATCTCCGGTAATGCCATCCTCTCGAAATATTTCCTCATCCCCCATATCCCCGGTGGCGATGAACTCTTCCCCATCTGCACGGCCATCATCGGTGCCATGCTGGCCTATCTTTGGTATAACAGCCCTCCTGCGGAGATCTACATGGGAGACGCAGGTTCCATCGGTTTCGGCGGCGCCATCGGCATGATGTTCGTGCTCCTGAAAATCGAACTCTTCCTCCCCATCGTGGGGGTGGTTTTCCTGGCAGAAGCCCTATCGGTCGTGTTGCAGATCAGCGGCTTCAAGATCACCAGGCAATTCAGCAAGGAGAAAGCCGGCCGGCGGCTTTTCCTCCGGGCGCCCTTGCACCATCATTACCAGCTCAAATGGAAGGGACTCTTCGAATCCAGCCAGGCCATGAATTCGAAGATCATCTGGCGTTTCCACCTGGTCTCGATCCTGGCCTTGATTATCGGAAGCCTGATATTCTTCAAGGTCCGGTGAATCCCGGCAAGGATTTACGGGGCTTCGGGTCCCTATTAATCGCGACGGTTACAGGGGAAAAATCTTATCTTTCCCTGACCGGTCGGAATGCGTTTTAAGGGGAATGTGTCGACCGGTTCTGGGGGGATTTCAGGCCTGATGCCGAAAAACGCAAAACTCAAACAGGCCCGCGAGGCCGCATCCAGTCACGACCAGGACCACCTGTTCCGTTTCTATGACGAACTCTCCGGAGCCGAACAGGATTCCCTGGTCGAACAGGTTCTATCCATAGATTTCGGCCAGATCCGCGCCCTGCATCGGGACTTGGTCAAGGATCAAACCGGTGCCGCGGCTCCGGAAACCATCGAACCCCTCCGGGCCAGGTCCTGGGAGGATTTTTCCATCATTGAGCGCGCCACTCTGGCGAACCAGGGCATGAGGGCCCTTAGGGACGGCAAGGTCGCCGCCTTCCTGGTCGCCGGCGGTCAAGGGACCCGGCTCGGGCACAACGGGCCCAAAGGCATCTTCGATATCGGATTGCCTTCCCGCAAATGTCTTTTCCAACTCCAGGCCGAACGCATCCTGAGGCTTTCCCGCCAAGCCGGAAAGACCATCCCCTGGTATATCATGACCAGCGGGGAAAATCACGCGGACACCACCGCCTTTTTCAAAGAACGCCGCTTTTTCGGCCTCTCGGAAAGGGACGTTTTCTTTTTCCAGCAGGGCGAGATGCCCGTGGTCGATGCAGAAGGCAAAATCCTGCTTGCCTCCAAGGGGAGGCTTTCCATGGGCCCCAACGGCAATGGTGGCTGCTTTCTGGCATTGGCCAAGAGCGGCGCCCTCGCGGACATGAAGCGCAGGGGCATCGAACACGTTTTCTTCTACAGCGTCGACAACGCCCTGGTGAGGGTATGCGATCCGCATTTCGTCGGCTTCGCCATCTCCGAAGGCACGCCCGCCGCCAGCAAGGCCGTGGTCAAGGTCCAGCCGGAAGAGAAGGTGGGCGTCTTGTGCCTGCGCAACGGCAAGCCGTCCGTAATCGAGTACTCGGAAATGACCGAGGAGCAGATCTATTCCAAGACCGCCGATGGGCGTTACCTGTACGATTCCGCCAACGTGGCCATGCATCTGTTCACTCGCTCCTTCCTGGAAACCCACGCTGGGGCCTCCCTGCCCTTCCACTTGGCCCATAAGAAGATCGCCCATGTCGACGCCAGTGGGAAAACGGTGACTCCCTCGGAACCCAACGCCTATAAATTCGAGTTGTTCATGTTCGATCTTTTCCCCATGGCGGAATCCATGGCCGGGCTTTTGGTCCGGCGGGAAGTGGAATTCGCGCCCGTCAAAAACAAGGACGGAGTCGACAGCCCGGCTTCGGCGCGCGCTCTGCTTCTTGACCTCCACCACAAGTGGGCCGTGGCCGCGGGCGTCAGCGAAGAAGAGCTGAAAGGCAAACTAGTGGAGATCTCACCCCTGTCTTCCTACGGCGGCGAAGGCATCAACACCGCACTCATCCGCTCCCAGCTGGGAAACCCCATCATCCACGTTTCCTGAGCGCCGTTTCGACGCCCGTGCGGAAGCGGCCCTGGCGTTCATTTTCGTCACCGTCGTCCTGGATATGCTCGCCCTGGGGATTACCATTCCCGTGTTGCCCAAGCTCATCCTCGAGTTCAGGGGCCAGGTGAGGCTTCGCACATATAGTAAAGTTTTTGCTTTACTAATTAAATCCGCCATGGTATATTCGGATCATGAAAACGAACCCATCAGGCCAGGCCCACTTACCTCCCAAGAACACCCGCCATGCCATTCTGGACATACTCAAGCGGGAAGGCGCCCAGGAAGCCAAGGGCTTGGCCAGGTCCCTGGGGATCACGCCGGTGGCGGTCGGCCTGCAATTGGCTTCCCTGGTGGAGGAAAAACTGGTGGCTGCGGAACCGGAACCGGCGGAATCCGGCCGGCGGGGACGCCCGGTCCATCGTTGGACCCTGACCGAAGCTGCGAACAGGGTCTTCCCGGACGCCCATGCGATCCTAACCGCGGGCCTGTTGGGTTCGCTTCAGGAGATATACGGCGACCGGGGAATGCAGAAGATCCTCGACGCGCGCACGCGCCAGCAAGAGGCAGAATACGGCCGCGCCCTCGCTTCGAACGCCAGCCTCAAGGAGAAGGTGAAGGCCCTGGCGCGCCTGCGCGATAGGGAGGGATACATGACCGAGGTAGAGACTGCTCCGGACGGCGGCTTCCAGCTCATCGAGAATCATTGCCCCATCTGCACCGCAGCCAAGACCTGTCAGGGATTCTGCCAGAGCGAATGGCAGGTGTTCAGTAATCTGATGGGACCGGGAGCCAAGGTGACCCGCGAGGAACATCTCCTCTCGGGGGGACGCCGCTGCGTGTATTCGATCAAAGCGGCTCCCGCCAAAACGAAAAGCAGCGGAGGCGAGCAATGAGAAGAGTGGAAGGCAAGAACATATTGATAACGGGAGCATCCAAGGGCCTGGGCCGCCAATTGGCCCTGGACCTGGCCCGCGAAGGCGCGGCCTCCATCGCGTTGGTGGCCCGTCACGCCGACATGCTCTACAAGTTGCGAGAGGAAATCCGCAGCATCTCTCCGCGTACCAAGGTGCTCGCATTGCCGGCCGACCTGCGCCACTCAAAAGCGGTGGAACGCGTTTCCGCCACCGCCCTTTCGGAGTTCCAAGGGCGTTTGGACGTGCTTATCAACAATGCTTCCGCCCTGGGTCCCTCCTCCATGCCCTTCCTGCTGGATTACCCTTTGGAGGAATTCCGGCGCGTGCTGGACACCAATCTCATCGCGCCGTTCCTGCTGACCCGGAAACTACTGCCGGCGATGTTGGACAACGGCGGCTCGGTAATCAACGTCACCAGTGATGCCGGCGTTACCGGGTATCCCGGTTGGGGCGCGTACGGCATCTCCAAGTTCGGACTGGAAGGCCTCTCCCAGACCTGGGCCTCCGAACTCGCCGATACGGGCATCCGCGTGAACTGGGTGGATCCGGGCAACATGAATACGGACATGCATCGGGCGGCGGAACCGGGAGAAGATCCCACCCAATGGGCCGACCCTGCCTCGGTAACGGAGGTGTTCGTCTATCTGGCCTCCGATGCCTCCCTGGGCGTGACCGGGCGGCGCTTCCGGGCCCAGGAAGATTGGCTCGCCGCGGCCGGCACCACGGCAAACGAAGCCGGTTCGGCGGAGAGGGAGGGATGAACCATGGTCCTTCCCACCCAATCCCCTCTAGCCGCGAAGGCCCCCTTCCGGTTCGATCTTCCGGATGAACTTTCCGCCCGTGAGCCGCCGGAAAAACGCGGACTGACCCGGGACGGCGTGCGCCTTCTGGCCGCCGATCGCCGAACCGGAGGCTTGACCCATACCCGGTTCAATCATATCGGCGATTTCCTGGAGCGCGGGGACTGCCTGGTGTTCAACGCCAGCCGCACCCTGCCGGCTGTCCTGCAGGCTTTAGCGGAACGGGCGGACGTGCGTTGCACCGCAGCGGGCCATCGATTCCAGGTGCGCCTGGCCCGACGGTGGGAGGATGGCTGCTGGTCGGTTCTGGTCCTGGCCGGGAACGATGAACCCTGGAATGGCAATCTGTCCGGCTCCAGGCTTGTCTTCGCTGCGGGCGGCGCCACCGGCATCGACCTTTCGGCGGAAATCGAGGGCCGGGATCCCCTGGTGGACAGGTTGTGGAAAATCCGCTTCTCCCTGGCGGGGGCCCCTTTGATGGAAGCCTTGTCGCGCCTGGGGGATCCCGTCCGTTACTGGTACTCCTCGGCGCCTTGGGATCTTGATTTTTACCAGACCGTCTACGCACGCGAGCCCGGTTCCATGGAGATGCCCTCGGCGGGCCGGGCCTTCACCTGGAAGCTGCTGATGGAACTCCGGCGCAAGGGGATCGCGACCGCGTTCCTCGTATTGCACGCGGGGCTCTCTTCCTATATGGATGAGGAGTTCGATGCCGGGCATCCGGCATCGGTGGAGCCGTTCCGGCTAGAAGGCCTGGCCGCGGACCGGATCAATGAGGCCAAGTCCCGAGGTGGCCGCATTGTGGCCGTGGGCACCACGGTGGTGCGGGCCCTGGAAAGCATCGCGGACGCGCAGGGGAAAGTCCATCCGGAACAAGGCACCACCTGCCTGCGCATCACTCCGGGGTACCGACTCAAGGTTGCGGACGGATTGCTGACGGGATTCCATGAACCCCATGCCAGCCATCTGGATCTGCTTTCGGCTTTTCTGCCGCCTGAGCGTTTGGGGCCCATCTATGAAGCCGCGCTCCGAGAGAGATATCTATGGCATGAATTCGGGGACGCGAACCTGATCCTTTAAACTCCCATGGTGAATCAAATTCACTCTAGAAAAATGATTCCGGTAACGAAAGAAGTTTCGCTCGCTTCATACAGCGACGGGCCTGGACCGTTTTCGCTTCGATAGTTTTTATATTAACTCCATGTTTCCGGCCTTGATACTAGCGATTTCCTTGATGACCTCGGCGTCCCATGCCGCGTCCGATTCCTCCAATCCAGCACCTAAAAACCCACCTGTAACCGGGACCCCCATCCCAAAGTCTTCCGCAAAAAGCAAAGGCGGAGATCCCGCATTTGATTCGACGCGCGCCTTCCGTTATCTCATGGAACAATGTGCCTTGGGGCCCAGGAATCCGGAGAGCGAAGGCCATAGGCGGGCCATCGAATATTTCAAGACCCACTTCACCAGTCTCGGCTTTGCGCCGGTGCTGCAAACCTTCATGCACACCGAC
>JALYSE010000099.1 GCA_030854955.1 Fibrobacterota bacterium
GGCCCGTATCCGAGTTGAATCGGACGTCCTCTCCGAAATCGAGGGTGATTTTGAAGGTGCGTCCCGTTTTCCCCGCATGGTCGAATATGCCTTTGATGATCAGGCTATGCCCGTTCAATCCGGAATCGGGCCCTGGTTTTTCCTGGGATTTTCCCTCTAGGCGCACGTCGATCCTGCGGTATGAGCCCACGGGTATCCGGAAGGTTCCCGGATCCGGAAGCCATTTTCCGGTCATGAGATCGGCGACCAAGGGCCCCGGGATGCTCACTTCAGCCGCGTCGCATGCCGTTTCATCCGCATGCTTGCAATCGAGTCCGTCAGGCAGTTTCAGCCTGATGCGTCCCACGTTGGCGAAACTCGCCTGCACCGTAAAGGGTGTGCCGCCGGCGTCAATGATGGTAAAGGATCCGTCAGGGTTCCGGGGAGCCGCGGTTTTAGCCAAGCCGTCCTGGCTGGAAGCTGCCTGCATCGCGACCGTGACCGATCCTTTCGGGTTGCCGATTCCGGTCCCGCCCGCGAGGCGGTCGTCCATGCACCCGGTCAGCAGCGCCGCGCCCAGGAGAAGCCGTGATCCGGTTTTAATTCCTTCAAACATCTTTGCCGCCTCCGGCTTTATTGTCGCTTCCGGTTACCTTGCGGCCTTCCGCAACTTTGCGACCTTTGCCCCTGGTCAAGGGAAACACCTGTAGGTTGACCTGGTAGACTTCCTCGACCTTGCCGCCCGCCTGGGACAGAGAGAGGATTTCGCGCCATAGATCTTCCATCTTGCGCTTGATCTGCGGATAGGCGGTTTTGGGAATTCCCAAGGTCACCGCCCGGAGATCGCGTTCTTCGGAGGAGAAGGCATCGATGGAATCGGATGCGAGCTTGAGTACGGATCGATGATAATTGGCTACGGCCAGGGATTCGACCTCGGATGGCGTGCTGATGACGGGTTCGGCCTGCAGCCATTTCCCGTCCGTCTCGTTCCGGCGGATCATGCCGAGGCCGTTGAGCAATTCAATCGATTTTTCCACTTGGGCCACCGTCAGCGCCGGCTGGAGCTGGCGCGCAATCCAGGCGGGGTCCCCGGTGAAATCCGTATGGGAGAGCATTTCGCGCACAACCGGATTGTACCACTGTTCCAGATACTCATATTGGCCCTTTTCGATGGGCTTGGTTTCCGTGTAGCGCCGGGAGCGGAGCATCCTCTGGTAGTGGAAATTTCTCTCTTCGAATCCCTCGGCTTGTTCGAATCCGACCATGTTCGCGAAAAATTCGGATTCCTGTTTGTTGAGCCCCAGGGCGCGGAGGGTACCGGGCAGGTTTGCCGAGGAAAGATTGCGGGTTCCGGAAATGACGAGCTGGAGAAAATTGGGAGAGGTAAAGCCCGCCTCTTTGGCGAAGGACCGGAAGGATGTCTTCCGGTCCTTGGCTTTCATCGCCTCAAATGCGTCCCGCAGGTACTTGCGGTAGTCGAGGTAAATGAAGAGGTCGGGCTTGGGCATCGGATTTTACTTCTTATGGATTTTGAAGGAGGCGCGGAAGTTGTCCTTGAGGACGTGTTCGGCGTCGAGGCATTTCCCAAAAGAGGAATCCTCGTTCAAGATGATAGCTCCGCCCTGGGACGCGTCCAAGGTGGACAGGCATCCCTTGAAGTTGAGGTTGCTCATCCACTGTCCCAGATTGATGCCCATGAGCAGGGTGTGCACCTTGTCGGCATCGAGGTCCATGCCGACTGCGCTGCGGATGTGGATCACTTCGTTGAAGCGCAGGGACAGGGTAATTGGCATTTCCTGGCCGCCCATCATGCTGTAGGTGCCTTTGGCGACCAGGGTCTGGCCTCCCATGGGGGTGGTGCCGGTGTCCTTGCCTTCGGCATGGTGGATGTGGATTTTGACGCGGTTATAGGTCCCGGCGGGGATCGAAATGGTTCCGATATCCGGAGTGACAGCGCCGGAAATGAGGTTCACGATGAATGGGCCGCTTTTGACGGAGTGATCCGATTTGTCTAAACAATCCTTGCCGGAGCTTTTCGAGGAATCCACATCCTTTGGTAGGCCACTGGAGTCGCAGGTATCATCGTCCGAATCGGCGCCCAGGCGGATCTTTTTGATGTGGACGAGGGCTTCGGTTAGAGTAACGCGCAAGCCGGTGGTATCACCGATGACCAATCCCGATCCAACCGAGCTTTTGGCAAGAGCGGCCGTGGCGGAGCCCTTAAATTCGAAACGGGCGGAGGCCATGTTTTCATCCTTGCTCTGGAAAAGGCAGGCGGAGAAAAGGGTGGCCGAAGCCAATGCGACATGTAGGGTATAGTTGATTTTCATAAGGTTCTCCATGCGGAAGGGTTTCGAGTTCCGCGTGACTGCATTGAAGATACCAGATATGAACTTAAAATACGATTAAATATTTAATAATTATTGGAAAAAATTCACTTTAGAGGCATTAAAAATTCCATAAGACTATTAAAAACCTATAGTTATGAAAATATGAAAAATCTCAAAAATAAAAAAATAAATTAAATTTAGTTCATTAAGTCGATTTTTTGCCGGGGATCCCTTCCGACTCGGCGAGGTTCCAGATGGGTGTGAACCATCAATCAGGTTAGCAGGGTTCCGAAAACCCAAGATTTTGCGGAGCAGTATGAATCACTTACAGCGAAAGCAGGTCCCGGTAATTGGACATGGTTCAATGAAATGATTGGCGACGTTAATACCGGCCGCACCCACCCTCCACCCGGGGACTCCCGGCGGAATGGAATGGATTCGATCTGATGGGCAGGGAGGCCGGCAAAAGGCCGGTCCCATACCGGTTCCGGCCTTGATGGACGCGGGAATGAAAAATCTGCGGAAGCGGCCTACTTCTTCCCGCCCTTTTCATCCTCAGTCTCTTTGATCTTGGTCTTCCGCTCCACCTTTTTCACCGCATGCTGGGTGACGATGTTCCCGTTGGTGCCGCGTCCCTTCACTTCAAAGTCTTCAAAGTTCAGGGGAACTTCGGTCTTGATGCGTGGCTGGGGGACCAGGTGGACGACGACCTTGTCCGCTTGGCCCTGAGGCTGGATCTCAAGATAGAACACCTTGGACATGGGGCTGCCCTTGGTCAGATCGTACTGCTTGTCGCGGGTGATGCCGCCGATCTGGAACCGCTTGGCCAGAATGTTCCCGCCGCGCCCGTCCCGATAAAGCATGTTGTACACGGTCTTCTCGTCTGCGCGATCGAACTTGAAGGCCAGCCGGATGTTGTTTCCGACGAAATTCTTGTCGCCCACCTTGGTCACGGCGAAGGTGCCGTCTTCTTTGAACGCGATGATCTCATCCATCGTGGAGAAATTGTCTCCGATCAGTTCGCCGTCCCGCACCGAGGTGCCCACGAATCCATTTTCGCGGTTCATGTAAACCTTTAGATTCGACAAAATGACATCGGAAGCGTCAATTTCGTCGAAGCGGGAGATCTTGGTCTTGCGTTCGCGGCCTTTGCCGTACTTTTCCAGCAGGTTCTCGTAATAGCTGACCGCGTACTTGGTCAGGCTCTTGAGGTTTTTTTCGGTTTCGGCGATGTCCTTCTGCAAGACCATCATTTCTTCGTCGGCTTTGAAGCCGTCGAACCGGGAAATGCGCTTGATGCGGATTTCGGTCAAGCGGGTTATGTCCTCGACGGTGACGTCCCGGACGAACTGTTTTCGGAAAGGCTTAAGGCCCTTATCAATGGTCTCGATGATGGATTCCCAGGTCTCGCATTTTTCAATCTGCCGGTAGATGCGCTCCTCGATAAAGACTTTCTCGAGGGATTTGAAATGCCATTTCTCCGAAAGGTCATGCTTGCGGATCTCCAGTTCCAGTTTCAGCAGCTTGACGGTGTTCTGGACGCTCAGTTCCAGCAAATCTGTCACGCCCAGGAACACGGGCTTGTTCTCGAAAATGACGCAGCAATTGGGGGAGATTGACGTTTCGCAATCCGTAAAGGCGTACATGGCGTCTATGGCCCGGTCCGGATCGGCTCCCGGTGGTAGATGGATGACGATATCCACGTTCTTGGCGGTCTTGTCCTCGATGCGCTTGATCTTGATCTTGCCTTTGTCGTTGGCGTTCACGATGGAGTCGATGAGGCTCCCCGTGGTCGTGCCGTAGGGGATTTGGGTGATGGCGAGGGTTTTGGGATCGACCTGTACGATGCGCGCGCGCACCTTGAGCTTGCCGCCCGACAGGCCGTCGTTGTAATTGGAGGCGTCAACATGTCCGCCGGTGGGGAAGTCCGGAAGCAACCGGTACTTTTCCTTCTTAAGGATGGCGATGCAGCACTTGATCAACTCGATGAAGTTGTGCGGCACTATTTTGGTCGCGAGGCCGACCGCAATTCCTTCGGCGCCTTGCGCCAGCACCAGGGGAAACTTCATGGGCAGGTTGATGGGCTCCAGGTTGCGTCCGTCGTAGGATCGCTGCCAGGAGGTGGTGGCGGGATTGAAGGCCACTTCCAGGGCGAACTTGCTCAACTTGGCTTCGATATAACGCGCCGCCGCCGCGCTGTCCCCGGTCATGGGATCGCCCCAGTTGCCCTGGGTGTCGATGAGCAGGTCCTTTTGGCCCATGTTTACCAAGGCATCACCGATAGCGGCGTCGCCGTGGGGATGGTATTTCATGGTCTGTCCGATGATATTGGCGACCTTGTGGAACCGTCCGTCCTCTTCTTCCCGCAGCGCGTGGAGGATGCGACGCTGCACGGGCTTTAGGCCGTCCGCAAGATGCGGCACGGCGCGGTCCGTGATCACGTAGGACGCGTAGTCCAGGAAGTATTCCTTGTACATGTCCTGGATGTGGGGGAGATGTTCTTTAAGTGTGTTGCCGGCCATGGGTTCCTTCGGGGTCTGTGCTTCGAAGGGTTTAGGTGGGGAAGGGGTTAGGGTTAGGGATTAGGAGCGCTGCGAGCCTCCGGGTTTCCGGTAAGCTCGCCAGCGGTTTTCTAGATCCCTGTATTCCCTAGCCCTAATCCCTAGCCCCTAACCCCTGTATTTCTTATGCTTCCGCAGTAGTCATTACGTTTTGCGCTCTCGATGCAATCAATGCCTCTGCGTCTTCAACGACGTCCTCTTCCACTCTCAGGTTGTCCATGATGAAATCGCGGCGCTTGGGCGTATTCTTGCCCATATAATATTCCAGGATCTCGCTCACCTTGGTATCCCCATGCAGGATGACCGGTTCCAGGCGGATATCCTTGCCTATGAAGGCTTCGAATTCGCCCGGGGAAATCTCACCCAGGCCTTTGAAACGGGTGATTTCGGAGTTACGACCGAGTTTTTTGAGGGCAGCCTCCTTTTCCGGTTCGCTATAGCAATAGGTCGTTTCCTTCTTGGTCCGGACGCGGAAGAGCGGGGTCTTGAGCACGTAGACGTGTCCGCGCGCGATCAGTTCCGGGAAGAATTGCAGCAGGAAGGTGAGCAGAAGCAGCCGGATGTGGGCGCCATCGACATCGGCATCGGTCGCCACGATAATGCGGTTGTAACGGAGTTCTTCCAGGCCTTCCTCGATGTTGAGGGCGTGCTGGAGAAGGTTGAACTCCTCGTTCTCGTACACGACCTTCTTGCTCATGCCATAGCAATTGAGGGGCTTGCCCTTGAGGGAGAAAACGGCTTGGAGATTCACGTCTCGGGCCTTGGTTATGGAGCCGGAAGCCGAATCGCCTTCCGTGATGAAGATGCTGGAATCCTCACGGCGTTTGTGGTTGGTGTTGTAATGGACGTTGCAGTCCCGCAACTTCTTGTTGTGGAGGCTGGCCTTCTTGGCGCGCTCGTTGGCCAGGCGGCGGATGCCGGCCATGTCCTTACGTTCCCGTTCGCTCTGTTGGATCTTGGCCAGCATCTCCTTGGCCGTCTCCGGGTTCTTATGGAGATATTGCTCCAAATGCTTGCGCACGAATTCCACGATCCAGGCGCGTAGGGGGTTGCCCTTTTCGTCGTAAGTGGTCGAACCCAGCTTGGTTTTGGTCTGGGACTCGAACACCGGCTCATGCATGCGGATGGAAATTGCGCCCACGATGGAGGCCCGGATATCCGAGGCGTCGAATTCCTTCTTGAAGAAATCCTTGCAGGCGCGGATGATGCCTTCCTTGAAGGCCGCCAGGTGGGTGCCCCCTTCGGTCGTGAACTGTCCGTTCACGAAGGAGTAGTACCGCTCGCCGTAGGAGTTGTCATGGGTGATGGAGGCCTCGAGGTCGGCATCCTTGAAATGGATGATGGGATAGCGCTTGCTGTCGTCCGTGTGGCGCATGAGCAAGTCCAGCAGTCCATTCTTGGACAGGTATTTCTGCTCGTTGAAATTTAGGGTCAGGCCGGCGTTCAGGTAGACGTAGTACCAGATACGCTCCTCCAGGAACTCGGCCACCCATTTGAACTTGGGAAAAAGGTCGGTATCCGGCATGAAGCTGATCAGGGTCCCGTTAGGCTCCTGGGTGGGCTTTTCCCGTTCCTCGGTGACGAGTACGCCCTTGGCGAAGGATGCGGATTTGCCGCGGCCGTCCCGGAAGGACTGGACCTTGAAATGAGAGGAAAGGGCGTTAGCGGCCTTGGATCCGACGCCGTTCAGGCCCACGGATTTCTTGAAAGCGTCTCCGTCGTACTTGCCGCCGGTGTTGATCTTGGAAACCACGTCCACGACCTTGCCGAGCGGAATGCCCCGGCCGTAATCCCGGATGGTGCATACGCCGTCATCCGCAATGGCGATGTCGATCTGTTTTCCTGCGCCCATGACGAACTCGTCAATGGAGTTGTCAACGATTTCCTTGAATAGGACGTAAATACCGTCATCCGGGGCGGAACCGTTACCTAACTTACCGATGTACATGCCCGGGCGGAGCCGGATATGCTCAATCCAGTCCAGGGTTTTGATGCTGTCTTCGTCGTACTTTCCGGAGCGATCCCCTCCCTTTTCAGGAGCTTCTTTCTTCAGGATTTTTTCGGCGGGTTTGGCCATCTTCTATCTATTCCTCGGTTCGGTTCACCAGGCCAGTATGCAATACCATCAGCCCGCCGGACATTGTAATTGGCCGCAGCCTTTTTTTATACTGCTCAAATAGTCAGTAGTTGGGGCGGAGGGAAAATACCATTCCGCCCCGATGCTGTCAATTTTGCCGAATATTCGAGGTTAACGGCCAGCTGAAAAGACCTGGTATTGGAATTCCAGACCGCCGCGTTCATTGCCGTGGGAAGAAAGCAGGTCCAGAATGCGCGAATCCGGCAGATCGGGAAGCGGCGCGTCGTCGTAAAATACAAGGATTTGGCTCGGGACGATTCCTTCATGGCCAGCTTTTCCGTCTTGGATGGAATCCGTAGAACCGTTTCCGGATTTTGGAAGGAAAACTGGTTTCGGCGACTTGGAATCGTAAACCCGGTCCAACGCGTCCGGCCAAGCCATCACGACCTCGGCATCGGGACCTCGGCCGAAGACCGCAGCGACGGCGACATGGTATTTGGCTTCATCGCGGACGGAAAAGGTCAGCGAATCTGTAGGTTTGTATTCCGCATCGAGATAGCGCCAGCCATCGGGAGAATCGTAAAGCAATTCCAGGCCGGAACCGTTGCCGCCGCTCATGGTGAAGGTGGAATTCTCGCCGGGCCGGGCGAACCAGTGCTGAGCCAGCATCAGGACCACGACGAGCATGAGGAGGGCTGGGAGCAAGGTGGTGTACCGGGTGCGGCTTCCCGTACGGTTTCCCCGCTCCAGATGGATGCGCTGCCAGGCCGGCTTGCCCAGGACCTCGCTCTGGTTCTTGAGGACTTCCAGGCGGGCCTTCATGTCCGGATTCTTCTCCAGCATGGCTTCCACTTCCTTGGACTCCTTGTCGGAGAGAAGGCCCTGTAGGTATTTGGTGAGATGGAGGTCGGTTAGCATGGTCGGTTGTTACCCGTTCAACCGCAGAGCGGTCTCCATGGCTGCATAGGTCAGGATGGCGTCCGCGCCTGCGCGGCGGATGGAGATCAGGGACTCGAGCATGGCCGCGTCCGCGTCCAGCCATCCCAGTTGCCCGGCCGCCTTGACCATGGCGTATTCGCCGCTGACGTGATAGGCGGCCACGGGAACATTGACGGCGGCTTTGACAGCGGCGATCACGTCAAGGTAGGCCAAGGCCGGTTTGACCATGACCATATCGGCGCCTTCGCGCACGTCCAATTCAGCCTCCACCAGGGCTTCCCGGCGGTTGGCGGGATCCATCTGGTAGGTCTTTTTGTCGCCATGCTTGGGTGCCGAACCCAGGGCTTCACGGAACGGACCGTAAAAGGAAGATGCGTATTTGGCCGTGTACGCCAGGATGCCCACATCGTTGAAGCCCTCCGCATCCAGGGATCGGCGCAGGTATCCCACGCGGCCGTCCATCATGTCCGAAGGGGCGACGATGTCGGCGCCGGCTCGGGCCTGGGAAAGGGCCATGGCCGCCAGGATGGGGAGGGACTCGTCGTTCAGGATTTTACCGCCATAGACCAGACCATCATGGCCATCGCTGGAGTAGGGGTCCATGGCCACGTCGGTGATGATTGTGAGCTCCGGAACCGCGTTCTTGAGATCGCGGATGGTCTTCTGCAGCAGTCCGTCGTCGAAGGTCGACGCCGATGCGAGGGCGTCCTTCAGGGATTCGGGAATGACGGGAAACAGGGCGATGCACCCGATCCCCAGGGAAAGGGCGAGTTTCGCCTCTTTGACAATCAGGTCCCGGCTAAGGCGATCGATGCCGGGCATGGACCTGATGGGAGTGCGCTGGTTCCTGCCTTCAGCAACGAAAAGGGGCAGGATGAAATGCGCCGGGGTCAGTTCCGTTTCCCGCACCAGGGAACGCAAGGAGACGGTGCGCCGGTTCCGGCGGGGCCGGCTCAGCATATTGGACATGGGGTTGCCCTGATGCATGGATTGGGACCCGGCGTTGACCAGGGCTGGGAAATCGGGTTTCGAGACTGGAGCAGGGGAGATGAGGGCTGGGTTCTGGGCCTTTTGGGCTTTCGGGGTGGCGGATCGGGAATCGGACTTGGTTTTCTTCACAGATATTCCCTGATTATCCTGCCGAGGGCGGCGAGTTCTTCCGGTTTGGCAGGGCGGGCCCGGCTGAAGGTCAGTTCCCCTTCCCCCTGTATGGGAACCAGGTGGATGTGGGCATGCGGGACTTCGAAGCCTGCGACCATGATCCCGATGCGTTCACAGGGGACGGACCGCTTCAGAGCCTTGGCGATACGCTTGGCAAATGGCATGGCCCCGCGCAGGACGTCATCGGCGACTTCGAAGAGTTCATCGACTTCGATCTTGGGGACCACCAAGGTATGGCCGGGATTGATGGGGTGGATATCCATGAACGCGAACCAATCCGCGTCCTCGAGGATCTTTTCGCAGGGGATTTCCCCTTGAATGATTCGGGTGAAGATGGATGGCATTCCGACCCCGGGTGCGAAGTGCACCTAGCAATACGAGGCTGCGCCCCGTATCAAATATTCTACTGGTTTATCGGAGGATTACTTCACTTCGCGGTGGAGCGTATGCTTCCGCAGGAATGGATTATACTTTTTCTTCTCGATACGACCCGACTGCTTGGACTTGTTCTTGGTGGTCATGTAACGGGAAGGGGGCAATCCGGCGGCACGGGCCTCGGTGCATTCCAGGGTGACGACAACCCGTTTTCCTTTAATCTGCGGCATATTCGAACTCCTTAAATCCTGGTAACTCTTCCCCTTAGGAAAACCTCGGGTAATATCTTGGGGTAGAATTTTACTAAAGAAACTACGTTTTTCCCAGGTCGGGAGTCGGGGCCGAAGGGGAGAATTCATGAAGATACTGGGAAAAAGGAGGGAAATCCTTCTGGTTTCGGTCTTGGGTTGCGGCTTTTTGGGTCTTCGCACGGCCCTGGGCGAATCCGATTTTTCTGGTCACCATCGACGGCCGGAATGAAGCGGCGACCAGGACCGCGCTTACCAGCCTGGGATCGGGGTGGGGGGATTTTCGATCGGATTGGGCACCGGTTTCAGCTATGAAAACCTATGCGATTCTGGGGACCGGTGCCGTGGGCGGCTATTACGGTGGCCTGCTACGGAAAGCCGGCCGGGAGGTCCATTTCCTGGTCCGCTCCGACTATGCCCATATCATGTCCAATGGCCTGAGGGTGGATTCGCCCAAGGGCAACTTCATTCTGGAAAAGGTTGATGCCTACCTACGTCCCGAAGACATGCCCCAGTGCGATGTGGCGGTGGTCGCGTGGAAGTCGACGGAGAACCACCACTTGGCTGCAACCCTGCCCAAGGTCCTGAAACCGGGAGGAACCGTACTGGTCCTTCAGAATGGTCTGGATCCCGAATGCGAGGCGGCCGCAGCCGCGCCGGACGCGAAGGTCCTGAGCGGGCTTTGCTTTCTTTGTTCCCGCAAGGCCGGGCCGGGTTGGATACAGCATCTGGATTACGGAGCCGTCACCCTGGCCGCATACTCGGCGGAGGGACCCCAAGGGGTAACTTCCGCGATGCGGGAGGTGGGGGAGGACTTAGGCGCCGCGGATGTGGAGGTCCGTCTTCAGGAGGATTGGCGCGCCGCGCGCTGGCGCAAATTGGTATGGAACATTCCCTTCAACGGCCTGTGCGCCCTCATGGGCACCGACACATCCCGGCTGTTGCGCCATCCGCCCATGCGGGCGCAGGTGGAAGCGCTCATGGACGAGGTGATAGCCGGCGCGGCCTTGTGCAGTTGCCCGCTTCCGGAACATTTCCGGGACCGCATGATGCGGGATACCGATGCCATGGCGCCCTATGAGCCAAGCATGAAATTGGACCGGGATTCCCGGCGTCCCATGGAACTGAAGGGGATATACGGACGGCCGCTTGAGGAAATCGCCGGTGCCGGAGGCAAGGCTCCGCATATCGAGGCGCTTTACGCGCATCTACGTTTCCTGGAAACAAGGGACTGAGGGAAGGTGCGGGCCAGGACTTCCTTCCCGCAGATCGCGGCCCCTATTGCTTGATGATCCCGCAAGGAATCAGAGCGGCCTTTCCAAGGTCTGGGTCTTTTTCCCGTAATTCTCCGCGAGCATGTCGAACATGGGATCATATTCGGCCAAAAGAGTCCCTTTCAGATCCCAGTATGTTTTGACCGGGCGAAGGGGCTCATTGTCGGCGTTTCCGCCCCGGATATGTTCCACCTCAATCACCTGAATGACCTTGGCTTTGACATCGTTCCGCATGGTGCTTCCTTGGTTCCGGACAGGCAGTAACAAACGCCGGGCCGAAATGAAAAGGTAATCATATCAAGCGCGGAAACGGGATTTGTCCAATGCCTTCATGAAGGCTGCGTCCAAGGTGATCTTGCCGGCCTTGATCATTTCCAGCAGACAATCGTCCAGGGTCACCATACCGGCCTGCCGGTTGGTCTGCATGACGGAATTGAGCTTGATGGTTTCGCCCGCGCGGATGATGCCCGGTAGGGCGGAACAGTTCAACAGGATTTCATGTGCCGCCCACCGGCGTTTGCCGTCGGCGCTTTTCACGAGCTGCTGGGCCACCACACCCTTGAGGCTGTTCGCCAACAGGGAGCGAATCTGGTTCTTCTTCTTCGCCGGGAATGCATCGATAATCCGATCGATGGTTTTTGCCGCAGAATTGGTATGCAGGGTCCCAAATACGAGAATGCCCATCTCCGCGGCCGTAAGGGCAAGTTCGATGGTCTCTCTGTCCCGCATTTCCCCGACCAGCACGATGTTGACGTCGCTCTTGAGCGCCCCGCGCAGCCCGGCCATGAAGGATTCGGTGTCTTCGCCGACCTCGCGATGGGAGATCACTGATCGCTTGCAGCGATGGACGAATTCCACCGGTTCCTCGATGGTGATGATCTTCCGGCAATGGTGGGCATTGATGTGATCGATGATGGCGGCTAGGGTCGTGGACTTGCCTGATCCGGTGGGGCCGGTGACTACTACAAGCCCCGAACTCATTTCTGCAAAACTCTTGAATACCTCCGGGGCGCCCAGATCTTCCAGAGAGAGTACCTTGCTGGGAATGATGCGGAAGACCGCCCCGACTCCGGTGAACTGTTTCAGGTAGTTCGCGCGGAAGCGCGCTTCGTCTCCCATGGCATAGGCGAAATCAAGATCGCCGACGGTTTCGAACTTTCCCCAGCGTTCCTCGCCGGCAATCTCGCCGAGGAGTTCGCGCATGCCTTCGGATGTAAGGGCGGGGGAGGGCAGATCCACCAGATCTCCGTTGATGCGCACCTTGGGCTTCCGGTCCTGCTCTAAGTGCAAATCGGATCCGCCCATGGCGGTCATCTCCCGGAACAATGCGTCTATCTTGGCCATGCTATCTCCGACCCGTGTATTTTTCGAAGTCCTTGGGATTGGTGGCGCGTGACATCGCCTCGGCTGGATCGAGAATCCCTTTTTCGATCAATGTCCGCAGGGAATCGTCCAAAAGCACCATGCCTTGGGATTTGCCCGTAATCATGGCAGTGCCCAATTGGTGGGCTTCATCCTTCCTGATCAAGTTGGCAACCGCCTGGGTGATGAGCAGCATTTCGTAGGCGGGTACCCTCCCTTGCCCGTCCTTCCGGGGGAGCAATTGTTGGGAGATGACCCCGCGCAGGGACTCGGAAATCATGTTGCGGATAATGCCCTGCTCTTCGGGAGGGAAGGAGTCGATGAGCCGGTATAGGGTTCGGCTCGCGTTGTTCGTATTCATGGTGCCGAAAACCAGGTGTCCGGTCTCGGCGGCCGAAACCGCGAGGCGGATGGTGTCCAGGTCGCGCAGTTCGGAAATCACAATGATGTCCGGGTCTTCGCGCAAGGCGGCGCGCAAGGCTGCGTTGTGGTTGAGCGTGTGCGGGCCTATCTGGCGCTGGGTGATTCGGCAATGGGCCGGTTGGAAGATGACCTCGATGGGTTCCTCTATGGTGATGATGTGGTCATGGCGTTCCTGGTTGACCATTTCCACAAGGGTCGCGAGCGTGCTTGATTTTCCGCAGCCGACGGGTCCCGTGACAAGCACCAAGCCTTGGGCCCATTTGGTGAGTTCGCGCGCGGATTCGGGCAGGCCCGACTCTTCGAAGCTGCGGATCCGGGAGGGGATGACCCGGGCGGTGACGTCCCAACCTCGTCGCTGCTTGATGACGGTGACGCGGTAACGGCCCCAACCCTTCAGGGTATAAATAAGTTCGAAATCGCCCGTGGTTTCGAACCGCTGCAATTGTTCCGGGGTTAGGGCCTCTTCCACCCATGCCTTGAGGCTTTGCTGCTCCATCGGAACCTGGGTCGCGGCCTCAAGTGCTCCGTGGCGCCGGAGCAGAATGGGGTTTCCGGCAGAGAGGTGAAGATCAGCGGCATCGTGCTTGCGCGCAAAGGCGAGCAATTGGTCCCAAGTCGAATCTGGGCCCACGGATCCGGGCGCCTGGATCTCGTGGCCTCGTGAGGAGTTTTCAGATTGGGCCACGGTCTTGGCGGTGGCCGCACTGGATGTGGAAGGAGTGGAAGGTGTGGAAGGTGTGGAAGGAGTGGGAGGAGTGGGAGGGTTGGGAGGGTTGGAAGGGTTGGAAGGGTAGGCGGGAGTGACTGGGAGCGGAGCCGTAGGGGCAGGTATTTTCGCGCTCATTATCCGGCCACCAAGCGCGGGAGCCGAGGCCGACATGGAGGGTAACGCGGAGGATGCCGCCGCTTTCCTGACCTGATGTTCCACGCGGGTGGTTTTTATCGGCCCATTGTTTACCACATCCATCGGAGCCAGACTCCAGTTCTCCTCGTTCCCGCCGTCGATGGCGGGAATCGCTGAAGTGGTGGATTCGAGGGCAAGCTCTCCATGGGATGACCCGGTGGGGACCGAGGGGGACAATCTCGGTTCTGGAGCATGCGAAAGCGAATTCAGGTAGGCCGCCATTTCATGGTAGGTCTGGGCGGTGATGACCCCCTTTCGCACCAAAAGCATGCCCACGTCGTTGTCCGGAGTAATCTCCGGCCAGCATGCCAGAATATCCTGCTCGGAGGCCATTTTGTGATTGAACAGAAGTTGGGCGGCGAGTTGATTGTCGATCATTCACCGCAATTATCCGGGGTGGCCGGTATTTGAGGCCTGCCCAAAAAAAATGGAATACCGGGAGTTTGATATCCCTTGGCTCCGATTTTACCCATTTCACTACTTTGCAATCTGAGATTCGCCCGACTTACCCTTGTTATTGGGGCTTGGGCGGACGGATGTCCGGGCAAAAAAGCAGCGAGTCGTTAGCGGATTGGTCCCATTCCCTCGTGCAGCCTTTGGGAATGCCATTGTCCGGAGCGGACTGATCGCGTAAGGCGTTCGGTTCCGTCGTCATCCGGGGGGATACGTCCGCGCTTTGGGAAGACGGTTGCATTAGGCATCCGGCGCAGAAGTTCAAGCAAAAAACGAAAGCGGCGTACTTGGTTAACCTGCTTGCGATTCCGGGATTATATCGCGATGGTACGGTCATAATGCGAGTATAGCACCCGGCGCGGAATGCGTCCAATATCATAATCGGCTCATTCTTGGAAGATATAACCGGGAGTTTTTAAACCAGTAAATTTTACGGGTGTCGAACCCTGTTAGAGGAGATTTGGGTCTATAATAAAACCAAGGCCGTTACGATTTGCATTCACAAACAGTGCGAATCGGCCGCATCACTTTCCTTGGGGCGCGGATTCCGGATACTGGCCCTCAATTCAAGGAGTATACCGATATGTCCAGCATTCACAAGGCTATCGCTATTTTCATCCGGCTTGCATTCCCCATTACCATGATCCCCGTCCCGATCGCCGCCGCTTCCGAATGCGATGGCTGGGAGACGAGCCATCCCGAGTGGATTTTCTGCGATGACTTCGAGAAGGGAGGCTCCCTGGTCGCACAGGGTCGCTATTTCGAGCATGACAACAATAAGGGCGACTTCCAGTCGGTGAGCGGGGTGGGTCTCCGCGGCACCATGGGCATGCGTGCCATCTGGCAGCCCGGCGAAGTGGAGGCGGGCAATCTCAAGCTCGGTTTCGGTCGGACGCCGGGAACCTATTTTTCCAAGGGAATCCGGCCCCAAGAGGATTTCCACGAAGTGTATTACCGGATGTTCGTAAAACTGCAGAAGGGTTGGAAGGGCAATCCCTTCAAGCTCTCTCGCGCCACCGTTCTGGCCAAGGCCGATTGGTCCCAAGCCATGATAGCCCATCTCTGGGGCGACCCGGCCAATGGCCTCCAGCTCGATCCGGTCAGTTGCACCGATGCATCGGGAACGGTGACCTGCTCCGGTTACAATGACTTCAACCAGATGAAATGGATCGGCGCCAAGGCGGGGCCCACTCCCGTATTCGACGGGAGCTTCTCCGACCAATGGCTTTGCGTGGAAACGCATGTGCGCTTGAACGATGCGGGAGCCTCTAACGGCTTCCATGAATTCTGGATCGGAGACACCCTCGAAGCCAAGCGCGAGGGCCTCAACTTCCTGGGAGGCTACAAGGCTTTCGGCATCAATGGGATATTTTTCGAGAACCACTGGAACTCCGGATCGATCCGGTTGCAGGAACGGTACTTCGACAATATCGTTGTCTCTACAAAGCGAATCGGATGCACGGAGAACAAGGGCGCCCCGAGTTCCATACCCGCCAGTCCGGCTGGCAAGGCCGGACTGGGTGCGCGAAACGGAATTCTGGAGCTTAAGGGCATCCCTTCCATAATGGCCTTTGAAAAGGCGTGGTCCATCAACGGGCGTAAAAGGGGGTTAACGTCGGGTTTATAGCCGAAAAACCGTTATTCGGACATCCCACCTTCAAAAAGTGTATCTTAAGACTACACATCTCTGGAGGTCGTAAATGGAAATGTCCCTGGTTGTCGGCATTAGTCTCG